>JAGLPP010000024.1 GCA_023137315.1 Bacteriovoracaceae bacterium | reverse complement strand
TTACGCTCAAGCCAACACGCAATATCATAGCCAGTAAATTCTTTACCGTTTTTAAAACTACCTAAGTCGTGATCAAGTAAAAGATGATCCCACGTTCCTTTTCTTAAGGCACGTATTCCATCAGCATAATTTCTTGCAACAAAATCAGCTCGCAAATTTCTAATGTCGTCTATTAGTAAAGTTCCCATAATTTTCCAAGTGGCCAATATTGTATCACTTTGGCTAGTATGTCTATATATTATCGGCAATACAACGCTTTACATTATAGTGGGTAAAATATTCATACATTAAGTATATGAAAATACAACGAATTAAAAAGTCACATGTACTACTAATCCACAACAAACTCGTAGAAGATTCTAGGAAATCACTAGATACTGAACCAATCCCGCCCACTATTAGATCAATGAACCTTCTAGAGTCTGGAATATATGTACAAAATACATCATACGATGGGATAGATAAATACAAGGACTGCCTACATTGCGCAGCAGCTCTGACTTACAGCTTGGTTACAAACCATCCATTCGAAAATGGAAATAAAAGAACAGCTCTCGTAACTCTACTGTCACATCTTGATATGAATGAATATACATTCAATGGTAAAGTTACAGAAGATCATCTTTTTTGCTTTTTTGTTTCTTGTGCCGCTCATAGACTAAATGATTTCATATCATGCAAATCCCTAGACTCAATTAAAAATCTGAAAAAAACAATTCAAATCGAACAAAACTTCTTACAAAGTGACAAATTTAAGGTCGGAGATAAAAACATGGATCAGGAAGTTAACTTAATAAAAATCTGGCTTAACAAAAATACAAGAAAGTATGATAATTCTGATCAAAAAATAAGCGTTACTGAGCTTGTCAAAATCCTTAAAAGATTTAAAATCAAATCAGTATACTATCCTGAACGACAAATTCTTTCCATCTCCAAGGGACTTTTTGCTACGAGCACAAAAATTTCCCTAAGAACAAGTCACAACGGAAAAAAAGTACCAAAAAAAGAGATAGCCAAGCTCCGAAAAAAGCTGGATCTAACTGAATCAAAAGGAATTGATTCAAAAAGTTTCTATCATCAAGCAGATTGCGTCTATGATCACTTCATATTAGAGCACAGGGTTGTTTTAAGGGAACTTGCTGGATATTGACATTGTATTTATTTCACCTATCTCTTAATCTCCTTAGTGGAACTCTATATTTTGCAATAATATCAACAACACTAGCTTTTCTGTATAGTATTTTAGAGTCTATTCCATCTTCCGGACGGAGTTTACATTTTTTCCGTATTTGCTTAATTACGTCCTTTGGAACATCTTTATCCCATCCTTTAAAAATTACTTTAGTAATTAACTTATTAACTTTCTTTCCGAAAATAATCCCCTCTATTACAACTTTCCTAACACTTATCTTGCCTTTTTTAGGTTTATCAAAATAAATATCAAAACTAATTAATGCTTTTTCTAGTTTTCGATACGAAATGATATACTCTTTTTTATCAATAGTTCTTGCAAATTTATGAATATAATATGCAAGAAATTCTACATCCGCGTCAGGACTTGGTTTATCATCTGGATATTGATCATATAAATTCAACTCTCCTGATGCTGTTCTAACAGCGAGCACCTCAACCTCTTTATTTGACAACTCAAGAGTTTTGTTAATTTTATCTAGACACAATAACAATATCAGCAACGCAGTTCTCTTGTTACCATCAACAAATGCATGATCTTTATTAAGACCATAATACAATGTAGCAAACTTCTCATACTCAGTATTATATTTTTTGACTCCACCAAACTCCGAAAATTGCCTCAGAACTGCCGAATGAATCATGTTGCCGTCTTTTATACCAAACAGACTTCCACCAAGTTCTTTACCAACAAAATAATCATGTAAAATAAAATGTGCATCTATAACAGCGTGAGTCGTGACATATGTTTTATCACTAGGGAAATCACTTATTTGATTTTTATAAAACTTCAACTCTCTTTTCAAAGAGGGACTCATTTTATCCATAAATACTCTTATCAAGCAAAAATTTAATTGATTATATGGTGTATCCAATTACAGTCAAGCAGTAAATCATTATGCATTCCTAAATAAATTGTTAATATACATACCGTTAGACTTATTGATCGCTTAAATTTTTAACTAATATATGATTTGTTGCTATTATTAATTTAAAAATCAAATATCTCGGTTTGAGAAATTCTTAAAAGTTTTGCCATCTTCATCAAAGTAGTCGCCCTGGGATCAGTTTTTCCAGATAAAAGAAAATTAATACTGGCTCTTGAAATTTCATCTCCAGCGCAATTAATCCAGAAGTCGCCGGACAATGCGTGCCGCGCCATGCATAGAAAACAGTCCCTAAAACGGGACTAATAGTTCCGCTTTAGGAACTCTTTTCTATGTGACCAAGAAATTGGTCACATAGAAATAAGAAAAAAATTAATAGTTTTAATATGTTAATTGTTTTTTTTAAGAAAAAAGAAATTCATCTGACCAGAAAGTTGGTCACCCCCTGAATTTAGAAAAAAAATAAAAAAAGAGTAATTTCAATTACTCACAAATCAATATTTTAATTTTCAAAAAAGTAGTGACTAAAATCTTGGTCACTTTGAAAACAAAAATTAATTTATGAAAAGTTATCTTGTTAAAAACACACAAAAATATATTTTAAAAAAGTTGGCACATGAGTTGCTCTATAGCCTGATGAAAAGCCAAGGAAGGAAAAAATCTTAACAAAGGAGCAGCATGTACATCGTGAAAATTTCTAAAGTACGATTGGCTGTTCGTTATCTTGTAAATCGTTACGAACAGGAAAAGCGGAGGGAGGCCCTGTTTAATTCATTGAAATTTTTAAAAAAGGAGGTATTTCTCCCACCCCGCTTCGACGTGACCTCCCTCTCTCTACGTTTTACTTGATTGAGGGAGGTCACGTCGAAGCGGGGACGGTCGAAATGTTATTAGTTTTAAAGAGTTTGTGTGCAAGGGGGAAAGGAAATGATTTTAACAAAGAGAGATATTAGATTAATGAAGTTTTTGGATTATTTTAGATATGCAAGTTGTACGAGATTATGTGAGCTATTTTTTGAAGAGAAGTTGAGAGTAACGCAGAGGAGATTAAAGAAGTTGTATGATGAAGAATTAATTATAAGGGAGAAAAATTTTGTAAGTGGAGAGTATGTTTATAGATTGGCAAAACTGGCAATTGATTATTTAAGAGGATCAGGGGTTGAGGCATTTTCAGTTATTAAAAAGATACCTTGGGGCTTATGGGAACATGAAGATTATATTCTGAATATTGTTGTTAAAATGAAAAATTATAACAGAAATTTTAGTTTCATATCGGAAAGAAGTTTGAGGCGATATTCTAAAATTAAAAATGAGTTTGTACCGGATTTGGAAGTAGTGCTTGATAATAATTTTTCTCTGGCGATAGAGGTTGAAAAGGAGAGGAAAACCAGAAAAAGAATTCTGCAAAAATTGCAAAATCTTCATCGAAGCAATGAGTTTCAAACAGTGCTTTATATTGTTTGGAGCTATGGTCAAATTCCCAAAAATATTTTGAATTCTTACAAAAACATTTATGAGCCAAGCTTCAATTTAATGATCGTTTCCAAGCATATTTTTGAGAATAATCTTGAGGAAGTAATGCGGGCGATAATGGAGGCTCCAAGTGGGGATAAAGAAAAGAAAGTTTTGGAGATTAAGGAATTTGAACAGCTTGAAATCACATAGATAAAAATCGCGTAAAAGCAAAGGAGGACTTAAAAAAGGGGGATAAATGGTGTATAAAGAGGAAGATCAAAAAGACAGAGATCAATTGTTCTTTAACAAAAAAATATGGCGTGTAAAAGACGTGGCAAGATTTTTAGGATGTTCAATCGGACATATTTATAATCTTGTCTCAGATGAGAAAATACCTAAGTTCAAAAAGGGAAAGTTTTTGTTTTTTGCTCCTGACCAAATCCTTAACTGGATTATGGAGGGAAATTTAGCATGAGAAAAAAACAATCCTTAAATGATAAAAAAAGATATGTTTCGATCAAGGAACATAAGGGATTAAGAAAGGATTTAATAAGCGGAAAAATTTATGTTCGCAAGACCATAAATAAAAAACAATACTCGGCTTATTTTGATTCAATTCGTGAGGCGATTCACTGGAGAAATACTTTTCACCCAAGCCTCAACTATACCAAGTATGAATCGACGAGAATGGATAAGTTTTCTGATTTAAAACCTGAGACTATTCAAGCGAGCTTAAACGGAGAAAAAACCCAGTATAGATTTTCCGATATTTGGGAATACTATCAGGAGTATTATTTTCCAACGCTATCTCGATCAACGGTTGAAGAAAAAGGCCGAAAGGCACAGAGGTTTTTTGATGGGCTTATGAACTTCAAGATGGTGGAATTATCAGCAGAGCTTTTGGATTTATACTTAAAAGAAAAAGTAAAAATCGCAAAAGTGGTTGGTAATCCCAGACGTTTTGATTTTAATAGTGAGCTTAAAATTCTAGGTGCGTTTTTAAACTGGTATAGGAATAACTACGATCCAAGGTTTATTAATCCCATTCTTCCAAGGCATAAGATTATTGGAATGATTAAGAAGAAAAATAAAAGCAAGAAGAAGATGACTAAAGATCAGGTGCTTTTATTCTTTGACAGCTTTGAAGATCAATTCTGGCGCGATTTTGCGGAATTTCAGTTCTATGCCACGGCAAGAGTTCAGGAAGTCGGAGGACTTCAAAAATCGAATGTTAATCTGAGTAAATCTTCGGTTGAAATTATTAATGTGGCGGTGTGGATAAAAAGACATACCTTCACATATCTAAAAGAAATTCCCAAAAACGGGGAACCGAGATGCGTTCACATTAATAATCGCCTGAGGGAAATTTTAGAAAGGCGATTGAGTGACGTTTCTAAAATTCCTTGTAAGCATTTTTTTGAATCAACCGGAGAGAGACTTGATTTTGTTTTTCATATCAATGGAGAACCACCCAGCTACAGAGTGATTCAGTATCAATACAATAGGGCATTAAAGCGGGCCGGACTTTTTAAGGAGTTTCGCTCTACTCATATTATGAGAAAAGCAATGGCCAATATTGTAACCTAAATCCGCGACTAATTTCCATATAATGTGAATTATAAGCAGCAATAACGGGCCATCTGTCCATTTTCCGATTTTCACCTAAATGCCAGTTTAAAGCATGAAACTTTGCGGCCCTGCAAAATGCAAAAATCCTCTAAGGTTAGTATTGTAATTTCACCACAAAACAACAATTCAACCAAAGAGGATTTTCAATGAGTACAAAAAATATCTCACTCGAAACAACAAATGAAGTATTTTCTGCAAATTCGGGATTAATTTTTTTTGACCAGCTTTGGGATAAGTTAAGTTTGTCGAAGCGGCTTCGTCGCATGCTACCGAAAAAACACAGAAATCGAGGTCCATCTCAAATAAATAAGTTTAAATCACTGCTTTTTTCTTTCGCAGTTGGCAATGATTGTCTGGATGATTTGAATGAGTTGAGGAGAGATTGTTTTTTTATGGAACTTACAGATGGTGGAGCTGCGGCCAGAACGATGGGAGATTTCTTAAGAACTTTTGGCAGGAGACATATCGAAAGATTACAGGATCTACTTTTTGAGATGGCATTGAATCTAAGAATGGCAATTTTTGACGACAAAAAGTTTATACTGACCATGGATTCTACTCCTCACGTACAACGTGGGCAAAAACAGGAGGGAGTTAAGTTCAATTATAAAAATTATTGGTGTCGTGATTCTCAAAATGCTTATGATCAATATGGCTTCAGCTATCTTTTTGATCTTCGTCCCGGAAATACTTACTCCGGTAAGGATGCTGATCTTTGGGTTCATAAATTATTTTCAAAGGTGCCTGACTCGATGGAGAGATGGTTTCGAGCGGATTCAGCGTATTGCAGTCATAAAATGTTTCATGCGCTTAAGGTGAAGAATGTGAACTTTGCGATAGTCTTGAGAGAAAATCTGGGAAGATACGTAAGAAAAAAGAATAAAAATCTTTTGACCTGGAAAAAGAGTGAACTTCAATTTTTCGGATCAGACAAATGTGAAGTTGCGATGGGACTTTATCCCATCAAAAGACTTGGAAATTTACGAGTAGTTTTTATCAGAGCGCCGAAAGAAAACTGTCAGTTGGATTTGTTTGAGGATTTTCAGGAAGGAGCATACTGCTATTATTCGATTATTACCAACGTAAGTAGCTTTGATATGTCCGATGAAGAAGTTATTGATTTTTATCGTCAAAGAGCGACCGCTGAAAATTATATCAAGGAACAAAAGTATGGATTTGATTTTCTAAATTTTCCCTGCCAAAGACTTGGGGCAAATAAAGTTTTTGGATTGGTGGGTACGTTTGCTCATAACATGATGAGGTTTTTGTCGTTTTGTATGGAGCAGAAAAGAAAAAAAGTTCGCGGTAAAGATGGAAAGCTTCGGACTGTAATACAATTGGGATATTTTGCGAAGAAGGTAAGAAACAAATTAATCAAAATACCGTGCCGTATGGTGCGTACTGCTCGCAAGGTAAGACTAAGACTTAATACTTTTGACAAGGAGGTGTTGGAAAAAATTATGAATAACATTTATAAAATGTTTAGCAAGGTTTCCGAATGTAAAACCTGAGCGAGTTCTTTAATAATTAATATCAGGAAACCAACTGAACTATTTCCCACAAGGCGGACGTGTGCCTTCTGGGGAAAAACACGTCTTTGGGTAGTGATTGGCCTACGCTCGAGAAAAAAGTTTGGGTTAATAGGGGGAGATAATTTGCTATGGACATAGCTGATGGACAGGTTTTGGAATTTTTTTGAAATGAATAACGGTTTTGGTGACAAAATACGACGATGACAAATTAGTTTGGGAAATTTTTGTAATTTTTTATATCAGGTCCAGAAAACTGGACGCACTTCTGCGGTCTCTATGGACCGATGACCCTGTTCAGGGTCTTACGCGCGGATTTGGGTTACAGGGCTTTTTAAAAATGGTGGGACTATTCTGATTTCTTGAGAGGGTCACTCTTTTTGCAATCAGTTTTAGTGGTGTGCATAGAGGCCGTTCTCGACCATCCATGGTCTCCACGGCACTTCGGCCCCTGCCTCGACCGCCCTCCGGGCTTTCCTGTATTTAAAACAATGTAAAGCAAGATCAAAAAAAAAGGCCAACCTTTCGGTTGACCTTTTTTTTCGATGGTGGGACTACTCTGATTCGAACAGAGGACCGCCCGGTTATGAGCCGGGAGCTCTAACCAACTGAGCTATAGTCCCATAAACATTTGAAAAACACGTTATTTGTTATATCGTTAAGGGTGGTTTCTGGCAATTGGTAAAATATGACGCTGAGCTAAAAACATGACTGATTTCTATAAATATTCAGCAACAGGTAATGATTTTATTATCATCGATAACAGGCAAGAAAATTTCCAAGCGGATAATTCCGCTTTTTGGCAAAAACTTTGTGCTCGAAGAACTGGAATCGGGGCAGATGGGGCCTTGCTTTTAGAGGAGTCGGAAAAAGCGGATTTTAAAATGCGATACATCAACTCAGATGGATCTATTGCATCCATGTGCGGAAATGGAGCACGTGCCATTGTTCATTTCGCACACCATGTTTTAAATCTCAAAGAGGAATTACTCTACCTGTTTGAAACGGATAACAATCTCTACAGCGCCGAAATTAACGGAAATGAAATAAAATTATCCATGACTGAAATCAATGATATTGGAAAAATTGATCTGTCTTGCTTCAAAGAATATGAACACTCGCTATATCTGAATACAGGAGTTCCGCATGTTGTTTTTCATGTGAAAAATGATGTGGATAACCACGAAATATTGAAAAAAAGTGCAAACATTGCTCACCATGAACTATTTAAAAATGGTGTGAATGTGAATTTCTTTTCCGTGATTTCCCAAGGAAAGATAAGGCTTAGAACCTATGAAAGGGGCGTGGAGGATGAAACCTTATCATGTGGGACAGGTGCAACAGCATCGGCCATTGCATGTACGCATTTTTTTGGATGGAAAGACAGTATTGAGGTTTGTACCAGTGGAGGAAAACTGGAAATAATATTTGATGAGAATTTTAAAAATGTCTGTTTGCGTGGGAAAGCCGAATTAATCTACCAGGGGCATTTTTAATTTGGAATAAATTTTCCTGTCAAGTCTGACTAAAAAATCCGGAAAAAAAAGAAAAACAAGAATTATTCCACTAATGTTTCCAAACGTGTTGAAAAGAATATCCATCACATCGGTACTTCTTCCGGGAACAAAGTATTGCAGAATTTCTATTACAGTACCCATAAGAAAGAATACGAAAAAAATACGTGGAATTCCTTTTTTCTCATGAATTCCGGAAAACCAGAATGCCAACATCAGATAACTCATATAATGAAAAATCTTGTCGATATGATCATACTCGAAAATTTTATTCAGCCATAACCACGGAAATTGCGGCGGACCTTCGATCGTCGGCGTTAAAGACAGAAATACAACAGCGCAAAAAAGTAAAAATCCCACAACAAGCCAGATTTTTCGATAATACAGCTCTTTCAATTATAAAAATCCTTTTTATTCTACAAAGGTGATAATAAAATACTATTCATGAAGTATATACTTTTAGCCTTGCTTTTTCTATCAATTGCAATTGGAACGCAGGCAAAAATCAGACTTAATTTGAGCATTATCTACAAGAAGGGTATTGATAAAGGCCTTGTTCTTGTCAGCGAATATCATTCTGTTGAGGAAGTGGACGAAACGGAAAAAGTCAGACTTGTTATGAAAAACGGTCTTACAATGATAGTGTTTGCAAGTTTTGTGCAGAATTCAGATGATTATGGCCCAAGTGACCAAATCAAACTCGGTGGAAGTATCTTCATCAGAGATAGAAAACTCGAGGATACATTCTTTGAAAAGGAAATATTAATTCATCTAGGTGAACAAAAAGTACTTGTCTACAAGGACGATTCAGGTCAATTGATCGAGCTTACCGTTGCTCCCGAAGTCCGGTAACATTCATGAAAGATAGGGCGGATAAAATACTTGTCAAATTTGGACACATTTCAACCAGATCAAAAGCCAGACTTTTAATCAATGACGGAGTGGTTTATTCAAAAGGAATAAAGATAACCAAGGCCGGACAAATGATTGATGAAATCGACCTGGAAGTCAGGAAGGATGTAGTTTACGTTGGCAGAGGTGGGGATAAACTTAAAAAGGCAATAAATGACTTTGGTATTTCCATTAAAGGAATGATCGTTGCTGATATTGGCGCTTCAACAGGAGGCTTCACACAAGTCGTTCTAAAAAACGGTGCCAAAAAGGTTTATTGTGTTGATGTCGGAAAAGATCAACTGGATAAAATACTCAAGGATGACATTCTCATCATAAATCTTGAGGGAATCAACATTAAAAATCCGGTGAAACTTCCGGAAAAAGTCGATTTCTGCGTAGTGGATCTTTCCTTTATTTCGTTAAAACTTGCCTTGAAGAACATATTTTCGCTTTTGATTGAAAAAGGAGAAGTTGTGGCACTGGTAAAACCACAATTCGAAGTTGGAAAAAGCGGAGTTGGCAAGGGCGGAATTGTTAAAAACAAGCAGACAAGAATTGATGCTATAGTCCAATTATTTGATTGGTGCACCGAAAATGGATTTTTTGTGAAAAATGCAATACGTTCACCGATAGAGGGAAAAAATGGAAATGTGGAGTTCTTTTTTCATTTAACCACATCCAATGAATGCCTTTTTCAAAGAGAGGAACTGGAAAAATTATAAAAATATCAAGGAGAAAGAGTGAAAAAATTATGTATTTTTTGTGGTTCAAGTACAAATGTGGCACAAAACCATCTTGATCTTGGAAAAGAAGTTGGTCATTTGCTGGCCGAAAAGAATATTGGTCTCGTATATGGGGCCGGTTCCACCGGGGTTATGGGATCACTTGCAGATTCCGTTCTCGAAAAAGGTGGAAAGGTCTGGGGAGTTATTCCCGATTTCATGATTCCATGGGAGGTTTGTCATCAGAATCTTACGGATCTTAAAATAACCAAAACAATGCATGAAAGAAAGCAGATCATGTATGATTATTCCGATGGTTTTGTTGCCCTGCCCGGCGGACTTGGAACAATGGAAGAATTGTGTGAAATACTGACCTGGAGACAGATTGGAACACATGAAAAACATGTCTGGATTTTAAATCCCAACGGGTTTTATGATGGTTTGATGGATCATTTTAAAAAACTTCATCACGAAAGATTTGTTTCTGACGAGCATCTTGAACTTATTCAAGAAAGGAATGATATGAATGAAATAGTTTCCGAATTTTTAAATGGAGAAATAATATGAGTTTGTACGAATATAAAGGAAAAAAACCGTTGGTTGGCAGTGATTGTTTTATTGCCGATGGTGCACATGTAATTGGTGAAGTTGAAATAGGCAACAATTCCAGTGTTTGGTTCAATACTGTGATAAGGGGTGATATGGCCGAAATCAGGATTGGTGAAAATACAAACATCCAGGATCTTTGCATGCTTCATGTGGATACAAATACTCCTCTTACAATTGGAAACGGGGTTACTGTCGGACATCACGCAGTACTTCACGCCTGTACGATTGGAGATAACACTTTAATCGGAATGGGTGCCGTTGTATTGGATAATGCTCAAATAGGAAAAAATTCGGTTGTTGCCGCAGGAGCGGTTGTTCCACCTGGAAAAAAATATCCTGACAATTCCTTGATTATGGGAACTCCTGCAAAAGTAAAAAGGGAGCTGAATGAACAGGAGTTAAAATCATACGGATTTCAATATACCCATTATCTCAAGGAAAAAGATGACTACGGGAATCCAGATGTGGTCCGTCTATTGCTTGTGTAAATCCTTGTGCATGATTTCCCGTGTTGCCTTCAGTCGCATCTCTGCGGTCAAATGTGAAAAACGTTCATTGATATTCTTGTCATTTTCAAGTTTGAGTTTTTCCACAACGAAATCAATCAGTGTATCGGGAACCAGTCCATCTTTTACATAAAGGTGTCTATCGCGTTGAAGTGCCTCGGCAGATTCAAAACAGCTGGATGGAAGTGATTCAAAATCATGCATGGAACTGTTACCAGACAGATGCAGTTTTTCAGCACGAGACAGGGAGTCTTCTTTCGTCAAGCCATCCAGGGCCGCTATTGTGATAGCAGCCAATAATAAATGAATATGAGCTGATCCGTCAGGACTTCGAAGTTCCACTGTTTGACGTGTCCCCGAATTTGTTTCATAGATATCTTTTTGATTTGGATTAACGATTTTTGCCATATCTGTATCCAGGGTCCATCCCAGCGGAATACGAATAAGCGCCGCACGATTTTGTTCGGACCAGCAAACTTTTGTAGGAGCCTCCTGATGAGCGACCAGTCTCAGGTATGCGCTTGACACTGAGTTACCAAATGCTGTTATGGAAGGGGCATATTTACAAAGACCAGCGATGAGTTTTTTTGAATCATCAGAGAGTTTTCCGTCCTTGCCGACCATGGTATTTTTACCATTCTTTAAAAGCTCAAGATGAAAATGCAGACCATTTCCGGCCATTCCTTCTTCGAGTTTTGGAGTAAAGGTGGCAGTACAACCCCACTTATGGGCAACATTCCGGATAACCCATTTCGCCAGCGGAAGATAATTGGACATATCCTCAATGGGCCTTGGAAGAAATTCAATTTCGTATTGTTCACAACGCCTGCCGGCCACCTCGGGGTCAGTGGAATTAAGTTCGTTGATATAACCAACTTCAGAATGTCCGTATTTTATGGATGCTGTCATGGTCGAAATGATGTCCATCATTTCATTCAACATTTGTCTGCTTTTTACAAACGGGGAGGATTGGTGATAGCCACGCTGTGACATGCCAGTGAAAAGATGATCTTTTTGATCATAGATAATATAAAATTCAAGCTCACCCAGCACATTCAGCGTAAGGCCGGTTTGTTCCTTGAAACGTCTATGAGCCTCAATAAGAATATTTTGAGGGGCACACATGGCAGGTTTACCATTCTTGTCCATAAAACGGCACAGAACTCCCATGGTATTTTCCTCAAATGGTGAAATAAAAGCTGTTTTATAACAGGGAACAATATAAAGATCACTGTTGGATGTATCTATGATTCCCTTGAAAATATTGCTTCCGTCAATCCTTTCTCCCTGTGCGAGAATCAATTCGGCATATCCATAGGAATTTACGGGAACTTTGAGTTCTTTAAGTTTGCCGTCAATTCCGACATAGTGAAGATTTATCTGACGAATATTATGTTCTTCAATAACCTTCATTAAATCTTTTCTTTGAAAGTCTTCAGGATTTTTTCCCAAAATTTTTACGAGTGGCGTAAGGGCAAGTTCGTGATAATTCTTAGTCATGATTTCCTCTTCTTTGGATTTTTTTTTTAGAATTAATTTAGTACAAGAAGAAGGTGTTGTTAACCTGTTTTTTAGTTGTAACCTGTTAACATTACTAGAGAAGTGGTAAAGGAGGAAGACCACCGCCGCCCTTGGAGTAAATTAATTCCAGGATTTCCTGCCAGGCGGAGGGTTTTTCTGTCCCGATTTTTCCACGAAAAAGTTTGCTGTCTGCGAATTCTTTAATCCTGTGATCAAAAAGCTCCTTGTTGGACGGAAGCCAGACCGAAATTCCCTTGAAGAAACCCAAAAGATAATATTGATCGTTTTCCAGCGTTTGGTCTGTATAGAGAGTTCCATATTCGTTGGCAAACATTGTTTGCCCCAATGCTTTCCAAAGTTTGGTGATTGAATTTTTCAGAATTCGTGATTTTTCTGTTTCGATGCCAGCTTCTTTTTCCTGAAAAAGCATCTGCTCAATTAAACCAAGAAATATTCCAAAATCCCTCGTTTCCCCCGGAAATGCCGGAGAATTATTAAGAGCGGAATTTATATTCATAAGACGAAATGGAACCTCCTCCAGATAATCCTTCAGGTTGGTCGCCAGTTCCATAAGACGAGGCAAAAGTTCGTGTTTCAAAATCTTGGTTGAGATGGCACTCGCAGTAAATGTTCTAAACGATTCAGGATTAATCTCTCCCTGATATCCACCCGTCAAATATGAATTACGGGAAAGTTTCGGAATAATTTTTGAAATTTCATATGGTTCAATCTCATCGTTTTCGTTAAGTTCATCAAGAATCATCCTGTACGGAAGACCGAGGTAATCCTGTATCTGTGTGGAGCCTATTAGAAAATCAGCACTGTCCTTGAGTTCTGAAACGACTTCAATTGTTTGCATAAGGCAGGCATCAAATGCAATAACATCAACGGGTTTATCATAAAGAAGAGAAAACATTGTATCATCAACAATTTCCCTGATTGTGGGAACATCAAGAAAAGTTAATTCACTAAAATCAAATCCATATCCACCAAAAACCTTGTCTATCGGAAAAGCATTCGCACTGGATGTTTCCTCTCGTCGTCGAAGTGCATTCTCATGATGTTTGCCGATATATCCCTCACCATGGCCCCAGAACACAACCATATAATGCTTGGAAGGATAGTCTCTAATGGATTGCTTAAGAAAACGTTTTAGACGATTTTCCTGTTTCCTGACTGTCCCGCGCCCCTCTTCCTTGTAAAACTTGATTATCGGGGAATCAATCATCAGTTCATTTTGGTTTTCAAAATACTCTCGATTTACATTATTGTCATATTGTTTGTTTGTTTGAAAAAGATGAAGTCTTCTGACACCGGTTCTCTTGTATGTATCGACTTCAACGATGACATCCGTTTCTGCCGTGCTGGCACCAAGATTTTTTAAACCGGAAATTTTTCTCTCCATCTCATATATGTCCCAAAGGGCATACGGGGAAAGATCATTGTCTGCCGCCATAAAGACAAGAACAGTCCAGTCCTTATAGCAGTCCTTGCGATTTATTCTATCGTAATATTTTTTGTATCCAATGTTTCCAATTGTTGAAATTTCAGAGTCATTTTGGAAATCATATTGATGCTTGATATTCTTCCATGCCTTCTCGCATGAGACTTTTGGGAAAAAAGCGGGATAGGGGCTTGTTGTCGCCCCTACCCTGTTTGTTATAAGTATCGTTAAAAGAATTAAAATTGGCAGTTTCATTTTACTGTCTTGAAAGCCTTATCAGACCTTCAACAACCTTCGCAATTGGAATTCCGTGATCGGAAAGTCCGTAACCTTGTCCGTTGTAATTTGTGGCCCATCTTTTCCAGTTTTTTGGAACACCATTTTCAGAAAGTTTTCCATTAACATATTCATCAACACTTGTTCCGGCCTTTGCGTTCTTTGCAGGAGTCCAGAGAAAATCGGGATGCGCCTTCGAGTACCACTCTCCTCCCAAAATCTTGCCATTTTTATTAAGCTCGAGGTCATAACGATATTTAACAGTGGTAACACCGTCGTAATTTTCATTGTCATGTTTTTTTGTTGAGGGTGAGTTTTCTGCCATATACTGGACTGTCATTTCAACACCGACAACATAGTAAGGATTGCTGTTACGATATGACTTGAACTTATCTTTGGAAAATTGGGTTGTACGGATTCTGGCATCCTTCCAGGAATAAGCTATTTCTAAAGTTTCAGGATTAAAGTACTTATAATGGTATGAAGTCACAGGTTGATTCCAAACCTCGTAATCAAAAGTGGCATCCATAACAAATGATCTGTCGGAAATGCCTATTTGATTGATAACAACCTTGTGCCATGTACCGGCATTTGTATCAATACAATCCTGTTTCAGGGCACGTCCGTTTTCATCAGTGGCAACATTTTTATCATTGCAACGACCACCAACAAAACGTGAATCAGGAGAGGCTTTTGCCCAAAGAAGAGAACTCAATCCTTTTATATCGGACGGATAAAAAGGTATTACTGTTTTACCATCGTATGCCATTACATTGACCATACCTGTTGGACGATCGAGCATATAGGCGGCAACTGCCCAACCGTGACAGATCCCCATCCAATTTTCAACAAAACCATGTTGTTTGTAGTATCGTCGTCCTTCCTCCCACATCTTCGATGTAAGAGTGAAGTTCTCATCACCAACCAAAAGATCGTATTTTTCAGAAGGCGAGAGATACTGAACAAAGCCGGTTTCAATATAATTTTTTGCAGGATTTTCCACTACGTAATCTTCTCGATGCTTCCAATTACCGGCCCACCACTTATTGGGGTCGGCGTAGCGTTTACCGAGGATACCTTGGGCTATTGCCCAATAGTCGTCTGACCACGGTTGAGTTGAAAGTCTTCCCTGGCTCAGTTTGTTTGGATGACTTTCGATTTCATCAAGGGACTCAAGATGATTGTAACCGGAATCGACAAGATTTTGAGCGAGATCATTGGAACGAAAGGATGCACGGCCTTGAATACTTAGATTATTCAGACATTGCCTGACTCCGTTAATGTTTCTACAGAAATTTTTCTTGGATTTTGACTTAATTTGTACAAAGTTGTTTTCATTAATCTGATCACCGAATTTATTACCTTTTGAATTTTCCTTATATGGAAGTTGTTGCATGACTTCCTTTGGATTGGCGTTAAATTGCTTTAAAAACTGGTCGAGATCTTGAGATTGGTGTTGTTTAGTTGCGCCAAGGGCCCAGCATGAAATGCTGATTGCCACAGCAAATACAATTGGTTTTAATTTCATCTCTACTCCTCTTTCTGTGTGGAATTGGTAATATTCGTTAAATAAAATAACGAATACGTATATATCCCCGTAGTTTGGGTAATGGTGAGATTGTGGAGAAATTTGTAATTTTTACATTAGCGCACTGCGCAGAATTTTAACTTAACAACTTGATTTTTAAATCTTTTCAGGCAGAGTATAAATGATTTTTGCTTTCTCAATCCAACCCTTTTTACCATCGGCCAGTTCAAAAAGGGCCCATTTATCTTCGATCATTTCCACTAGGTTTCCCTCTGCCCCCTCATGCAAGGTAAAGAGCTTGATGGCATTTTTACCTATGGTTGAGTAAACATGGGCCTTCTCGCTGGTTACCACAATTGGATTTTTTTGGTCGAGTTCAACCATTACCCATAATGAGACACTGATAATCATTGAGATCAAGGAAATATTTCTGATCCATCCAAGATAATAGTTTTTCCTGAAGAGTAAAACCCCCATTGAAATCCAGAAAACCAACGAAGTAACAACAGTCAAAAACAGAAGTTCAATCTTTTTAAATGCAGAACCAGGATTTGAAAAAAACGATTTTTGTGAATCAATTTTGTCTGTGGCCTTGGAACGGGCATAATTCAAATTAAATTTTACATCGGCATTTCTTGGAAGAAGCTCTTTTGCTTTTATGTAATGGAAAATAGCCTTCCCCAATTCCCCGTTTCTGAAAAGAGAATTGCCAAGATTATAGTGTAATTCCCCGACATTTTTCTTCCGGGCAAGAAGCTGATCATAAATTTCAATGGCCTTTTGATATTCACCATTTGAATGAAGACTGTTGGCGTCCATAAATGCCTTGGAGTCGTCATCCGCAAATGCTATTCCTGAAAAAAGAAATGTAACAATAACCATGATTTTCAATTGTCGAATGGAACTCATGCTCTTATCTCCTTCTCAATGGTTTTTACAACATCCCGGATATCGCGCAAGAAGTCTGCATAATCATCCACGCTTCCGGCCATTCCACCACCGTACTGTCTTTGATCAAGATCATTCATGATTTTTTTTACCCTAGCGACAGTTTCCATGCGAACATTTTTTGAAAGCAGGATTCGATCAAGATCATAGCTTGTAATTGCCATCCCGTCGGTCGTTGTTTTGTCCCCAATATAGGTTTTAAGCACCTTCGATGCATCCTCACAAAATCCTTTACCTGTACTGATATTATTAATTTTTCCATTGAAAGTCCTGAAGGCCCTGCTTCTTCTTTGATGTCCGGAATCATTTTGAAGCTTTACGAGTCTTTTTTGATAGAAATACATAAAGAAGTAGAGTGCAGGAAAGATAATGAGCAAAGACAGCAAAAAGACTTTAAACCATACTCCTTTTGCCTCATGATCAAGAACCTCGGTATTGTAGAATATTGGACGCAAGTCCTGGGCAAGAATCTTGATCTTTTTCTTTCCTGTTTCAGTTGGGGTCTGTGCCTTTATTATTTGAAAATTTTCCTCGCCAACGGCAGCGGGAGAGACGTTTAGCGAAATAGGATCGGTTGATGCGATCTTATAGCTCCCATCTATCGGATCAAAGTAATTAATACTGATTCGCGGAATTTCAACAACGCCTTCTTTCTGTGGGACAAGGGCCTTTTTGAAAACCTTTTTCTCATAAAGTTTGCCATGCTCAATTGTCTTGCTGAATGTCGGTTTATCATCGTAGATTTTGAAATTTCCATTGGAGATTTGTGGCAATTCGACGCTGGCAACACTTCCTTGTCCAACAAGTGTCACTGTCAATGTTGTTGAATCACCTTTTCTAACCGAATTTTTGGGAAGCTGTGCTTTTAGTGAAAATTGACCTACCAGACCGGTGTAATTATCAGGTTTTCCCTCATCAGGAATGGCACGTACATTTATATCAACAGGTTTGGAACGCAGTCTGATTCTCTTTCTTTCACCAAACATTGGATGATCTTCGAAAAGCGAATTCAAAATGGATCGCTGCCTCCTGCGTCCTCTCCCCTGTTTGGCGATTTCCGCATTCAAGGAGGCTGAAGGAATTGTTATCTTTCCAGTTTTTATAGGATAAAGAAGATATGTCAGCTCATAGACGTTCCATTTAATTCCATTTCTATCTTCACGGTACTGCTTTTCCTTTCCTATTTGCTCCTTCCAAAATCCATTGAATTCGGGAAGTTCCAGGGCCGGAGAAAAAAGTCTTGTTCTCTGATGAAGTTTAAAGGTGTAAAGCAGTTGTTCACCCTTGTACAAATTGGTTTTTGTAACTTCGCCTGTAATATAAAAATATTTCTGTATCTCCGCTTTTCCAGAGGTATCCTTTGAAACCTTGATTTTTATGATGTTGCTGTTATGCGTTTTTCCATCTATTTCAACATAGGCGGGACCAAGCGTAAAACTGCCCTCATTTTTCGGGTAGAGATGGTAATTGAAAATCTTTGATACGGCCGTTCGACCATTTATAATATTTATCTGTGACGAAGTACCGGCCCTCTGTGATTGAAAATTGTCAAGTCCGTGGATTTTTATTTCATCCGCGTCCCGGCTTCCGTTTACCCTTATCTGCAACGTAATCTGATCGTTTATTGAAATATTATTACTATCCACGTGAAGAGAAAGACTTACCTGCGCGTAAATACTCCACGAAAATGTAATCAATATTAAAAAGAGATATTTCTTCATTTTACCAGTCCTTCTCCACCTGATAGTGACCATCACCGCGAAGCCTTCTCTTAAGATGTTTTTTTCTGTTTTCAGAAAGATTTCTCAGCCATCTCATTGCCTCTTCCTTTGAAAGTTTTTTCTCACTGCCTTTTTTCATTTTTTGGGCACTACCTTGTTCCTGAGCTTGTTGTTTTTTTTGTCCATCCTTTTGTTTCTGCTCTTTCTCTTGCTTCTCCCCCTGCTTCTGTTCATTTTTCTGCTGTTGTTTGTTTGCGTTGGGATTGTCACATTTCTTATTTTGTTGTTGTTGCTTCTGTTTCTTCTGCTGCTGTTGTCTTTTTTTGTTTTCCTCGATTCTTTTTTTCAATTCCTCCCTGGCAAATTCCAGATTATATTTGGCATCAGCATCATCCGGATTAAGATTCAAGGCCTGTTCATAATGCTTGATGGCCTCAGGAAGTTTCCCAAGCCTGTAAGATGTATTACCAAGGTTGTAATATGATTTTTGTGAAAGCGTTTTATCCCCCTTGAGAGCTGAATCGGAGAAAAATTGATATGCTTCCTTGTAACTTTTTGCCTTGTAATAGGAATTACCAAGATTATATTTGAGTTGTGGATTGTCCTGATCCTCCATCTGCCTGTCCAAATACTTTTGAACCGCTTTGGAGTAGTCTCCTCCATCATAAAGTTGCTGGGCATCCTTTTTAAAAATCCCGGAGCGCCCTGTCTGTGGTAGTGCAAAAAGCATCAGAAATATCAACAACAACTTTCTGGTGCTTCGTTCCCTGACTAAAACCTCAAGTATAATGAAGATCAACGCCAATATGAGAGGCCATTGAAACCGTTCTTCAAATCGTTTTCTTTTTCCACTTTTTAGCTCCTTATCCTCCACCTTTTCAGTTATGTCCTTGTAGATATTTTCCAAATCCAAATCCCCGGTAATGGAACGCACATAACTACCACCTGTTTCAAGGGCAATTTTTTGCAAGGTCGTTTCATTCATCTGCGTAAGAATCATTTCACCGTTTCTGTCTTTTTGAAAACCTCCTCCCTGAACAGGAATTGGGGCACCACCCTTGGCACCGATGCCAACGGTATATATTTTTATGCCATTTTCAGAAGCCGTTTTGGCCGCCAAAACAGGATCGCCCTCGTGATCTTCACCATCGGTAATAAGGATGAGAACTCTTGATTTTTTATCGGCCTGATCAAAGGATTGACTCGCCTTTTTGATGGCATCGGCAATAGCCGTACCTGGAACCGGTATCAAACTGGTATCAAGATCGTCGAGAAAAATCCTGACTGCACCATAATCAAGAGTCAATGGGCTTTGAAGAAAGCTTGTTCCAGCAAAGGCGATAAGTCCAAGACGATCTCCCTGCATAATATTCATCAGATCAATAATTTCCCTTTTCGCACGTTCCAGCCTGTTCGGAGAAACATCTCCGGCCAGCATACTTCTTGAGACATCAAGGGCCACCATTATATCGACACCCTTTCTTTTGACTTCCTCCCAATGAAATCCCCACTGTGGACGAATAAGCGAAATAATCGCAAACAGCATGGCAACAATTATAAAAAAAGCCTTGAGTTTTTGCCTGCCAGGTGAAAACCCGAAAAGAAGACGCTCTTTAAGTTCATTACTTACAAACCTTTCCAAAAGTTTTTGTTTGCGCTTGAATGCCCAGAAATAGAAAACAATTATTCCTGGAATAAACCACAAAAACCATAAATATTGAAGATTACCAAATTTCATTTTTCCTCTACGGTATTTTTCGCAATATGGTGTTCCCCAGAATAATCTCGACTAAAAGGAGGAAAACACCAATTAAAAGAAAATAATGGAATATTTCATTGTATTCCGTATATTCTTTTGCCTCTATTTTGGTCGTTTCCAATTTGTCGATATCATCATAGATTTTTTCAAGTTCACTTGTTTTATTGGCCGCGAAATAACGTGCCTTTGTATTTTTTGCTATTTCCATCAGTGTCTGTTCATCAAATTCAATATTTTGAAACATGAATTTTTTTCCAAAGAAAGGATGATTCACCAGAAATGGGGCCTTCCCCTTTGTTCCAACACCAATCGTATAAATTTTGATATTAAAGCTTTCCGATATCTCGGAAGCCTTTATTGGCGAAATTCGACCGGCGGTATTTTTTCCGTCGGTTAATAGAATCATTATTTTTGATTTTGCCTTTATATCCTTCATCCGGTTGACGCCAACACCTATGGCGGAACCTATGGCCGTCGCCTGTCCGGCCATTCCAATTTCAAGTTTTTTAAGAAATTCGATTACTATTCCATGATCGAGAGTCAGTGGACACTGTGTATATGCATCATCACCGAATACAATAATACCCATTCTGTCATTCGGTCTTTTCCTGATAAATTTTTCGACAACATCCTTGACGATATCAAGACGCTCAACTCTTTCGCCGGATAGTTCAAAATCCATGGCCTTCATACTTCCTGAAGTATCCAGAAGAAGCATTATATCTATTCCTTCACTTGTAATCTTTGTGAATTTTTTTCCTGACTGTGGTCTTGCAAGCGCAAGTACAAAAAAGACAATTACGAAAACCCTGAGCAAAAGTAAAATTTGTCGTGGATGAAAAACCGTTGAGGCTCCTATGTCCTTAAGAATCTTCAGACTGGAAAAGCGTATTCTTCCCCCTGTGGAGCGTCCCCAGAAAAAAACCACCGGCAGGATCAGCAAAAGAAGAAAAATATACCATGGATGAGCGAAACGGGTCATATAAGATCCCCCTCATCCGACGAACGTGTTTTTGTCGCAATCATGGTCTGCTCAATGAATTTTCTACTGTTTTCAACAAGCTCTTTCCCCGAATCATTTGACAACACTGAATCCGTAAATTTTATAAAATCAGTCTTTTGAAGAATTTCCAGAAAGATTTTTTTTCGTTCCTGTTCCATTTGAACATTATTGATTTGTTTATTTATCTCCTCAATTGTCCGGTCTGTTGCCGGAAAGTTGAATCTTCCCTCGACATAATCCCTTATAACGGAACTGAGTTTAAATGAAAACATCCTTGATTTTTCCCTGGTCTCAAGATCATTCATCTTCATGCCCGCAAGTTCATTCAATGCCTTTTCATGAGGAGGTATTGAAATCATGGCAGTCTTGCGATTTTTCCTTTTTATAAAAAACCATACTCCCGCACCTAAAATCAAACAAACAAGAATAATAACAAAAAGAAGAATCAGACTGGATGACATTCGATCAAGATCCTTTATGTCTCTTATGTCCTTTGGGGTGGCACCCTTTTCCTTTTTTTCCTTGCTGTAAGGGGATTCAAATTCAACAAAAATCTCGGATGATTTTATTGTATGATTTTTTCCATTCTTATCCGTATATCCAATTTCCACCGAGGGTAGAATATAGACGCCGGAAACATCCGCGTTCAGCTTATACCACCTTTGCAGACGTACATGATCCTCGATCTTCTCTGGTTTATTTTCCCCAAAATCAACAATTCTGAATCCCTCAATTTTGTCCCCTATATCCGGGATGGAGAGATTTATGCTTTCCGGTCTCGTGAGATTTAATGTGAAGATAATCTCTTCACTGGTTGTGGCCAGTGCCTTGTCAACATGTGTATCAAAAATCACCTCGGCGCGGACAATTTGAATTGCCAAAAGAAGCATGATGAATGTAAAAATGAAGTTTTTCATCATTTAATATTTTCCGTAAAAATCCTTACTTCCTTGTTCTCCAGCAGCTTTTTCAATAGTTGGTCATACAGTTTTTTACCCTGATCCATTTGCCAGGACTGGACGACGTAATTCTTTATTTTTTCAAATGGAGGAACCTGTTTTGGAGTTACTGATTTCACCTGGAATACATGATATTTCCCTTTGTGAAATAACGGGTCGGCGATATTGTTTTTCATACAGGTAATTGCTTTTTGTGTGATTTTAGACGTAAACCCATTTAGAGTACCGCCTTCTGACACATCCTCCTCCTTGTAGGATTTTTTTGTAAGTTTTCCCAGCCTCTTCCCCTTCCTCAACTTTTTTACAATGTTTTTTGCGGTCTTTTCCGTTTTATATGATGCCATCGCTATTTTATATTGTGCAGGCGCAGCGAAGCGTTCCTTGTTTTGTTCGTAATAGTTCATAATATCTTTTTCATTTGGTTTGATCTTTTTATGAATCTCGTCCTGAATGATTATTTGTACCAACAGATTCTTTTTGATCTTATAAATCTGCTTCATATATGGATCTTTCTCATGCATTCCCAGTCTTATGGCCTTTTGATATAGAAGTTCATCTGCAACCATTTTTTGAAGAAGTTTCTGTTTGCCCTCTTTGCTTTCCATCTGTTTTCTCTGTTTTGGCCCCAGTCGATCAAGTTCTTCCGCAATTTCAAAGTCAAAAAATTCCTTATCGCCGATTTTGGCAACCAGAGCGGCACCTTTTATTCTTTTCTTTTCTTTTTTCAAAGAACTTCGTTCATTTAATGCCATCAGAGCGGCCGAGGTTTTTCCAATTTTCTCCAAAATAGCGACAATTTTTTTAGATGCTTTTGTTGCGTATTTGGATTTTGGATTGAATCCTTCCACTTGATAATACCATGTAAGGGCCTTTTCAGGTTTCCCCTCTTTCTCGTAAAGAGTGGCAATGGAAAAGGCAATTTCAGCACTTGTGTCAGGATTTATCTCACTCGTATCCAGATATTTTTCATATTGCCTGATAGCTTCACCTGTAATACCTGCCGCATGTAGTTTGTTGGCAGTCTCGCGCAGGTGATTTGTCCGTGAATTAAAATTTCCCACGTTCTTTACAGCAACAAATATGACTGCCGCCATTATAACAACCTGCAAAGCGATCATTGTAAAAAATTTGATATTCTTGCTCATGGTAAATCCTACTTTCTGCGTTCCCTGACTTTAAAAAAACGAACTATGGGATCAATATAAGAGTCATCCGTTTTTAATTCAATGTAATCAATTCCATTGGAATGAAAAAATTTTCTGATATTATAAAGTCGTTTTTTTGCTTCCTTGTTGTATTTTCCCCTCAGTAACGAGTTCCCTGTGTTGATCATACGGTACTCTCCCGTTTCAGCGTCTTCAAGTTCTATGTAGCCTATATTGGGAAGTTCGATTTCACGTGGATCAGTGATTGAAATGGCAACCAGCTCATGTCTTCTGGCGGTGGTTTTGACCTCACGATGGAAGTCCTCACCCTGAAAATCCGAAATTAGAAAAGTTATCGCCTTTTTTTTCAGGACTTGATTAAGAAAATCAAGTGGCACGTTCATGTCTGTTTTTTTTGAGTTTGACTCATGAGTTAGAATATCACGAATGAGTCTCCAAACATGAGCACGTCCCTTTTTCGGCGGAATATAATGTTCAACATGATCCGAGAAAATAATCAATCCAATTTTGTCATTATTTTTGAGAGCGGTCCATGCCAAAAGTGCCGTAATCTCAGCGGCTATTTCGTTTTTAAACTTGCTGACTGTTCCAAATCTCGATGATGCCGAAACATCAACCACGAACATTATCGTGAGTTCCCTTTCATCACGATAGGTTTTTATAAATGGTTTGTTATGTCTTGCGGTGACATTCCAGTCGATGCTTCTTATATCATCACCTGGAATATATTCCCTGACTTCTTCAAATTCAATTCCACGTCCCTTGAATGCGGAGACATATTCACCGGAAAAGGCATTATTAACCAGATGTAACGCCCTGATTTGGATTCCTTTTATCTTTGACAGAAGTTCTTCGCTTAAAAATGCACTTTTTTCCATTTTTTTCCCGCTTATGGAACATCAATCTTGTTGAATATGGTTATAAGAAGATCATCAGACGTCATATTCCGTGCCTCAGCTTCGTAGGAAACCATAACCCGGTGTCTTAGAACTTCTGCACCAATGTTTTTGATATCCTGTGGTGTAACGTATCCGCGTCCTTGTAAAAAAGCATACGCCTTGGATGCCTTGACCAGATTGATGGATGCACGCGGACTTGCTCCGAATTCAATTAAATGTTTTATATCAGAAAGTCCAAAAGCAGCGGGGTCCCTGGTTGCAAACACTATGTTGGCGATATAATCGTAAAGCTTTTCATCCATGAAAATATCTCCAATCAGGTTTCGAAGTTCAAGAATCTTTTCCGGTGAAATGATTGGATTGATTTGAATTTCCTCGGTTGAGGTTATTCTTTTCATTATTCTTATTTCCTCGTCCTTGTTGGGATAGTCGATTACCACCTTAAGCATGAAACGGTCTACCTGCGCCTCGGGAAGCGGATAGGTTCCCTCTTGTTCAATCGGGTTTTGAGTGGCCATTACCAAAAATGGTTCTGGAAGAATGAATGTTTTGTCACCTATTGTAATCTGTTTTTCCTGCATGGCCTCCAAAAGGGCACTTTGTACTTTGGCAGGAGATCTGTTTATTTCGTCTGCCAGAATAATATTGGCAAAGAGTGGGCCCTTTTTGGTATAGAATGATCCATCCTTTGGTGAAAAAATTTGTGTACCAACAAGGTCCGCTGGCAAAAGATCCGGCGTAAACTGGATTCTTTTAAAATCTGCCCGTATTACTTTAGCAAGAGTATTGATTGCAGTTGTTTTTGCCAAGCCTGGAACACCCTCCACAAGAACATGGCCGTCTGTTAAAAAACCGATTAGAAGTTTTTCGATCATATCCCTCTGGCCAACCATGATTTTATTTACCTCTTCCAGAACAGACGCGATGACCGGGAATTCTTCATTGATTTTTCTGGTGATTTCCTCTACAGATGCCTTCATTTAATACTCCTCACTTTGAGGATGGATAATATCCTCAATTTCTTTTTCGTAATGATTAATTTCCTGGGGCGATAATGTTTCGCTACCATAACTTATTTTTTCTAAAACACTATCCAACGACAATACGTCCTTTTTCTCCAACAATAATAATTCTTTTAACATGATTAGCAAATTTTTTTGATATTCACGATTACGACCTTGAATCCTTGATTTTCGCAGATCCTCGTACCGCAATGAAAATTGTGAATATAATTCCCGACCGTTTTTGTCTGAAGTTATTTTTCCTTTTTTTAGTGCGATCTTTAAAATAATACCGATGATAAGAAGGGCCACCACTCCGACAATAATTAATATTGTTATTGGTACGGACTTTTTTACGACCATCAAATCAATACCGGGATGCCGTGAGAATTGTTCCGCTCCCATTGCCCTGCTGTTATATGAAAGAGTGACAGGTCCAAGATGAAAATTTCCCTCCTTCATAAAAGACAGCGGATAGTGGTAGACGAGCGTTGCCCTTTTCGAAGTGGCCTTTGAACTGACGGAGACATTTCCTTTTTCAATCTCCGGAGGAAGTTCCAGTCTTGGAACCTTGACGATATATTTTTGTGGAGTTCCCTTCCATTCAATGCTGATATTCAAAATGGCACTTTCACCCCTGACCGGATTTTTATCCGAAATTTTTATTTCAAGTATCGGCGGTATCAATTTTTCAGGAACCGGGGATGAGGCCGTTGAAGCTGAGATCTTTTTTATCGCATCTTTTGGAATTTTTTTATATTGAAGAAGCCTTGCCATTGTGGATATCTGGTCGCTCCAGCTTTTTGCACCACGAAGAATTCCAACAAGCTTGAAATCAGGGGATATCAAATACAACGACGGAACAGAGCTTGCAACATATTCACGTGATACACTTCCCGATTGGTCCCAGAGAATGGGAAAATTGATGTTGTTTTGTTTGATGAATTTTTTGATGGCCGGTTTGGAACCTTGATCAATGGAAATTCCAATAATCTGAAAGTCTTTGTTTGCAAGTTCACCTTGAAGTTTTTGGAGTTCCGGCATTTCATACCGGCACGGCCCGCACCACGTTGCCCAAAAATTCAGAATAATCCATTTTCCGCGCCATTTTTCAAGATTATGTGCATTACCATCAAGATCGTTCAAAACGAATGGTGGTGGCGTGGAATTTGTGACATGAAACCCAAGCTCCCCTATGAGGTCAACTGGGTTGGCAAGGGAACTCAATGAAACAGTAATAATAAGTAAGATAAGTATCTTTTTCATGATAAACGCTATTATTTTAGTCAAAAATCATGAAATTTCAATTACTCTGTGTCAATCTGCAGCGAATTTAAGCTTCAAAACCTTTTCACCACCATAAACTTCTGTTTATAATTAACTGTTAGTATTACCGGAGGTTTTGAACATGGCCGAATTTTACACTAATTTTGAAGATTTCATGGAAAAAAACAAATCTGTTTTTGATTTTATAGGGAAACCAAAAAATAAGGGACACCTTCTGAAAAAGGGAGGACACGGAATTTTCAAGGCCATTTGGGACGCCAGGCAGGGTGAGATTGATGTAGAGAGAAATAAACTCACAAGTCTCAATCAATTAAAAAGTGCCACACATGGGAAAGAAATCGAAAGATTAAAGAAATTTATCGGTTCCCTGGAAACAAGACTCGTCACTATCAATAAAGAAATTGATGCGTTACATGAAGAAAATGGGATTTTGGTTGAGAAAGGAAAAAAATTTGAAAATGATCTTGTTAAAAGCAAGGGATTGGAATTAAGCAAGAAAGTCGAAATAGAGAGGCTTTGTGAAAAAATTCAGACTCAAGAAGAAGTAATTAAAAAAGGAAAAATTACGGAAGGGAAATTATCCTCGAATAATATCAAACTCAAAAGAATTTTAAAGACTGCCAGGGCCGAAAAAACAATTTTTGCCCTTGATGCGGAACAATTACGTGAGGAAGTTGCATTATTAAATGAAGAAATTTCAAGGATAAAAGGTGAAAAAGAAAATCTAAAAAATTATATTGAAAATTACAAGGTTAATTCCATTGTGCTCCAGGAAGAAGCGGACAAATCAAAAAACAGGGTACAAAAGGTGTTGGAGCAAAAGAGGGAATTGATTGAAAGAATAAAGCTCATGAAAGAAAAAAATCATGCCATTGGCAAAAAATTGCAGGATATGGCCGGAGAAAAAATTGAAACAGTGCATCATAATAATGAACTACAGAAGAGACTGATAAACGAAAAAGAAAATATCCGAAAAAACAGCGATGAGATCAATCATTTAAATCTTATCATTGAAAAAAACAAGGTTCACGAGGAAAAACTCAAAAATAAAATCCTGATGAGCGAAAGAAATCTGGAGCTTGAGAAAAAACATGTTGAAAAGCTGGATGGTGATCTCAAATCAGTTAAAATGGAAAAGGAAAATCTGAAAAAGGAAATTGGACGAATCAATACTGCGCTTGCAGATCTTGGACACAATGTTGGACGAATTGCCTGTAACAATGTGGAAAATCCAATAATCACCAATCGCACCGTAACCATGGATCAGTAGTTACCAACCTATGAAGAACATCAAAATTGAATGGGAGAAAATACCCGGCTGGATATATGTTTCAACCGTTATCCTGATTATACTTGTTTTTTACGGACGAACGGCCGGTTATGAGTTTTTTATCTTTGACGACAATATTCATCTTGCAGGCAAGCGTGAAATTAATCCGCTGACATGGTCCAGTCTTGTCTGGATATGGACACATTCACTAATGCCTGTACCTTATACGGTTTGGGGTCTTGCAGGACTCGTATTTGGAACAAAAAATCCCATACCATACCACTTGTTATCAGTTTTCGTTTACACGGTGAATGTTTTTCTGGTTAATATCTGGATAGGATATTTTTTAAATGTTTATTTTTTAAAAAATCAGGGCCGTGCACATTCCTGGACTGTTTCGCGTGAAAAAATACGTCTGGCTGCAATGATCGGTTCCATTTTTTTTCTTCTTCATCCAGTTCATGTAGAGGTTACAGCATGGGTGTCGTGTCTGAAAGACCAACTGGCATTGATGTTTGCCCTGATTTCTTTTATTTTCTATTTTAAATCGCGTAATAGCACCAACAAACCATGGATTCAGATTATCCTGATAATCGTTTTTATGTTTTTATCCATATTGTCAAAAGCAACATATGGAATCTTGCCGTTGGCATTTATTTTTCTGGATATCTTCCTGTATAAAATTAAATGGAAAAGCATTTTAACTTATAATCCAGCCACGCTTGTTCCCGTATTTATTTTCGGAATTTTTTATTTTTTCAGGATTTCCCGGGGGACATTTGATTACAATATATATTTACGGTATATCGTCGCCATTCATTCCTGGTGGTTTTATCTTGTGAAAAACATCCTGCCATATAATCTTAATTTTGATTACGGACATACGTTTTTTCAAATTAAAAAGATTTTTTCGGAGTCATATCCGGCTAGAATAAATTTCATGATTTTCATTTTTATTGCATGCGGTACAATTTTTTTAAAATATAAACGAATTATTGATTTTGCCTTTTTAATATTTTTTCTTTTTCTGATATTTCTTTTGCCACATTTGGGAATAGTGTCACACAACTTTCAGAATATCTCCGTTGTATCGGACAGATATTCGTTTTTATCATCCGTGGTTCACTCACTGGTAATGTCTTTTGCGGTTCTTTATATTATCAAACATGTCTGCAAGCTTCGTGTACGTGCATTTTTCTTCCTGGCAATGGCCGGATACCTCGCATTTTTTATGACAATATCATTCAATCAGATTTCAAGATGGAAAAACAGTGGAACACTTCTTGGTCACAGTCTTTCGTTGAACCCGCTCAGTTTTCCACTTAATACCGCATATGGAGAATATCTGTGGGGCAGAGGTAGAAAAAAAGAGGCACTCCGATTTTTATTGGATGCGGTTATTATCAAGCCTTATTTGCATGAGGCACTTGAAAGACTTTTCATGAAATATTTGTATCTGAAAAAAACAAGTGGATTTTTTGAAATCTATGACGCTCATCTTGATTACTACTATAAGGGTAACCGTAATGTAAGATTGAATATGCTCAGTCTATGTGAAAAAAACAAAAATCTTTTTTCCAACTCAAAGCAATTCAAGCATACAAAAATGTTTTTTATAAAAAAAACAGAGTAATTTTATATATCATCGCCTCTGACACCTATCGGACAACAGTAAACTTTCTTGTTTGAAGTGTTCACCTTTATCATGGCTTCATTGGAATTACATTTTTTATTACGCCATTTACATCCATATCTCACTTGCAATGTAGGCCAGTCTGAACGGCAATCTTCTCCAAAACAAATATCGACAAAATCACATTTAGAAGTGGTTCCGTCATACTTTCCCCCCATGGCCTGGCAGGCTGACTTGTAATAATTATCGGCAGAATAGCAGCTTACTATTTTTTCTGTGGAAGCACTCGTAAGAACCCTTAAATGAATATAATGGTTGATTGTATTAGTGCTAAAGGCATCTTTCTCCCTTGGCCTCTGGAATGATATTTTCAGTGTTATATCGCCGTATTCAACATTATTGCCGGCCAAATTCTTAAAACTGTCCCCTCTTTTCTCAAAGTTTATCAGTCTAAAATCTGTAATTCTGATTCTTCCCTTTCCTGGAATAATATTTCCTGTAAACGGTGGATCTCGAGGATAGATTCCCTTTTTCAGTGGTGATGCAGCAGGGTCATTACTGCTTTTATAATAATAGGTTTTATTTGGGGATTTGATTGTTGGAATAACTACACCATTATTTATTTCATCAGGTATTTTGCCAATTCTCAAAAAACCCTTTAGTGTTTCTGTACAGACAGACTCATTTTTCATGATTTGATTGATGTTATTCATAACATTCTGAATACTGTAGTTCTGCTCAAGAGTTTTCTGGGACTTGTAGGATGATTTCATAAGAGTAATGGCCGAGAAGGTTACGATTCCAAGCAGACCGAGTGATATCATGATCTCGGTCAGCGAAAAACCTCTCTCACTATTCAAAAAATTGTGAATTCGCGTATTTTTACTCATATTGTCCGCCAAACCACATTTTATATACACAACATTTTACCTTGTCATCGATTGTTCTGTAACCAACTGCCACACCTTCCGTACAACGTGCTTCCCATTTGCAGTCTATTTTCCTGTAGCCCATTCTTTCCGTCCAATCGGTCATACAGACTTCTTTCCCAAGTTTTTCGTCAAAATGACAAAGCTTTGTTACTTCGCATTTTTGAGTTGCTGGATCCCAGACTCCCTGCATGGCCCTGCAGGCATCCTCCTGGTATCGACCACGATCGGTACAATCGATAATTTTTCCCGTATCATCGACTGTTACACGAAATTTTATATACCTTGTCAATTCCTTGTTGGACTTGCCTGATTCGAGTTCAAATATTCCCTGCACCTCTCCTACTCCGGATCTCAGATACTTTATCATTAACGTAAAGGTTCCAACCTCCTTTTTACCAAAGGAGCCCTCCAAATCGCTGATTTTTGCATAGTTCCCCAATTCCATTTCAATAATACCTACACTGGATCTACCAAGTCCGATTCTATGACCGGGATTTTTTGCCGGGGCCGGGGCCGGGATGTCAATGAACTTGCGAGTACCAGTACTTGTCTTTCGTTGGAGCGAGTTAATTTTTTTGGGGAAACCAAGGACGTTGGTAGCAGAGTCTACAAAATTCAGCTTACAGTTATAAGGTCTTGTGACAATCTTTTCAATACGTGAGGTTTCTTCCCTTATTATTGAATCCTGCATTATACGAAGTGAATCCTTACTGGTGTCCTTCATGAGCTGTGCCATGAATATGCCCAAAACTCCGACAAGTCCAACGGCCACCATGATTTCCATCAATGTAAATCCACCATGTAATCGTAGCTTGGATTTCATAAATAAAAATTCCCAATTATAATAGAAGTATCTCCAATCGATATTTTAACACAGGTTCATAATGCCACACATGAAATTTTTTATTTTTTAGTGTATTTTCAGCAAGTTATAAGTTACATGATTTTCATGGTTTGGTGTATTATTAAATTACGCACATAAAAAATGTAAGGGGTGGTGGATGAAAAATACAGGGAGCATGCGAAGACATATCTCGTGCCATGTCGGTGCTTCATTGTTACAGGTTATAGTTATCGGCGGTATTTTGGCCGCTTCTGCCATCTATATGTTGCAGTTACAAAAAGATCAGATAGCTCAACAAAAAAGGGCATTTCAAAACATAACCATCGACAACACAACCAATCGCATTACCCAATTTTTAAAAAACAGGGCGGCATGCACCAACAGTCTGACTGTTGGAGTTCCTCCAAGATCAGGTCTCAGCGTCACCACATCAAGCTATCAATTGGACAATGACGGATTTACTGTCGAAAAATTGTCTGATGAAAGCGGTACCGCATCCACCACATTTATTCCGAACCTGCCCACTGTTTTTCAAAGTGGCGGAGCGACAGTCTGGCTCATAAAAATGACGGTTGTGCATTTTGGTGGTGAACCCTTTGATAATAACAAAGTGCTTGAAGTTGATCCCGGAAACTCATTTCAAGATATTTATTCACCAAATCATTATTACTCAATTGCAAAACTTCGTCTTGCATATACCCTGATTGATCCAGTACGATATAATACGATCGAAAAAAGGATAGAAAAAACGCGGACAACCGGTATTACCCATCATGACATCGCAAGGGATATTCCCCTGACTATGATAGCCTACAAATCCGGCGGAAATTACTATGCAAATGAATGTTTTATTCAGGACGATGACGAGCAGGACTACTTGAAAAATTTTTGCGAAAATAACGTTAATGACGGAAAATGGGATAAAACAATCGGGCGATGTTATTTTTACTCAGGAAGTGAACGTGGAATAAGGCTTGATGCCACTAGTCCCAAAGTACAGACAAATTGGCCGGAATTGAAAGTGGATACTAGCGCAGGTTCATGCTACGAATTGGATGATCCGAACAATTTGGTTTGTGGATACGGGGATGTAATGGTTGAATACAATACAGGACCTAAAATAAAATGCTGTGATTTAAAGCTGGACTGGAACTAATTCATCAAATCGCCAACAATTTATGGCACTATCATACATTAAAAAGAAAATGGCATATATCACCATCTTCGATAATATAATCTTTCCCCTTCATCATGGTTTTTCCCGCACTTTTCAGGGCCTGTTCACTTCCTGCCGAAACAAGATCATCATACTTCATCACCTCAACCCTGATAAAGCCGCGCTCAATATCTGAATGAATTTTTCCACCGGCTTGTGGAGCTGCACATCCCTTTGTTATTGTCCAGGCGCGGACCTCATCCTCACCGACTGTATAAAGTGACATAAGACCAAGAAGATCATAGGCCGTCTGGTTTAACCGATTGATTCCGGAATCATGGATTCCAAGTTCACTCATGTATTCCTTTCTTTCATTGACTTCATCAATTTCAGCGATTTCCTTTTCGATCTGGGCAGAGATATGGAGTGTATTATTTTCTGATTTTGAATGGTGTTCGCTGATATCGCTTTCATTGATGTTGTAGCACCAGAGAATGGTTTTTTTTGAAACAAAATTCAGCGATAAAATGGAAGCCTCTTCCTCGTTATTCAACTCAATGGTATTGAGCATTGTATTATTTTCCAGAACATCCATGCATTTTAAAAGAGTGGCCTCTTCTGTTATCTGTTTTGTTGTCTGTTTTTTTTTGACTTTTTCTTTTTTAATGCGTTCAAGTCTCGTTTCCACCAGGGCAAGATCAGCAAGCAAAAGCTCGGCCTCAATATTCTCCCTGTCCCTTGCCGAATCAACACTCCCACTATTATGAAAAACTTCATCGGATTCAAAATCCCTTACTACAAAACAAAGAAGATCACAGAGACGGGCCTCATTAAGCCACGAATAATTTCCAGACCCCATGTCAATATCGGGACAGAGAAGAAACTCGGTTTCCGCCCATGTGGTTTTTTTAGGATTATACATGTCGTGAAGATGCTCAATCCGTTTGTCCGCAACCTTTGCCATTCCTCTCAAGGACTCTCCTGCTTTTAGATACTCAGGAAGAGTTTTGCCTGTTAGCAGGGAGAAAAGTGTTTTCTTTCCCGCTTGTGGTAATCCGAGAATTGCTATCTTCAATGTTTACTCCTAGATTTTTGCCCAAAATCCGTACTGGGAAAAGTCGTATTGGTTTAAACCCAATTCCTTGCTCATCGTCAATATTTCTTTTTGCAGATTTTCGTTGATTGGGGCACCTTTGTATTGGCGGTTAAGCCATGCCAGATGTTCTTTTTCACCTGCGGTGTAAATCCTGTCCGTTTTTGGCATTTTTCTTGAGTGCCTGAGCTCTCTTAAAATTTCTCCGGCCATTTGTTTAAACTTTTCCGGTTCAATAAAAGCGTTTATGTCGATGGCCATGAAAAAATGTCCAAGCTTGTATGGAATTTTTTCTCCACCTTTACCAAGACCTGTGAGCATTTTCATATATGCACCCTGCTGAAGGGCCGCACACAATATTTCAACAACGGTACAATAACCGTATCCCTTGTAACCTGCGCCTTCCTCTCCAATTCCACCAAGAGGTGTAAGTGCACAAGTTCCGTTTACCAAATCCTCTAACACCTTTTTTGTGTCGGTTCTTGTATTCCCATGCTGATCAATTACCCATCCTTCCGGTAGTTCCTTTTCGGCACGATCACAGACTTCAATTTTTCCACGCTGTGTGAGTGAGGTTGCACAATCAAGTACGAATGGAAAATCCTCGTCGGTTGGAATTCCAAAAGTCATCGGGTTTGTCCCCATCATGTTTTCCACCCCGAATGTTGGCGCAACAGATGGCCTTGCGTTTGAACCTGTCATGCCAATCATATCATTCTCACAGGCCATGAGTGCGTAGTATCCGGCGATTCCGTAATGGGTTGAGTTTCTGACTGCAACCATTCCCATACCGTATTTTTTTGCCTTGTCGATTGCCATTTGCATGGATTTTTTTCCAATAACATGCCCCATACCATCATGTCCGTCGACAACTGCGGTTGTAGGAGTCTGTCGAATAATTTCAAAGTTGGTGCAAGGATGCTGGATACCAATATTGATTCGATCATAGTAGATTGTTTTGCAACGCCCAATCCCATGAGAATCAATACCGCGTTTATCCGAGGTTATAAGAACGTCGGCACAAGTTCTTGCATCATCTTCGGGAACACCTATTCCCTTGAAAACATCGAACATATAATTTTCAAGTACATCAAACGGAACCCATGCAACTTTTTCAGTCATATCCACTCCAACGGTATTATCAATATTCTTGGATATTAGCATGGACTCTGGTAAAAAGGTACGTCTTCAATAAAGGAATATTTTTATGAATAACGGCTATTTTTATGATGCAACTGTTCACAATGACACAATAATCTTTGTTTCCGATGATGATCTTTGGGAAGTCAAAACAGCAGGTGGTGCGGCACAAAGATTAACTGCCAATCTCGGACGCGTCAGCTTTCCAAAAATTTCTCCGGACGGGGAATTAATTGCATTTCTTGGACGTGAGTCTGGTGTTGCTGATCTGTATCTCATGCCAGTCTGCGGAGGCGAAGCAACAAGACTAACTTTTCTTGGCATTGATCGCGTTCTGGGTTGGAAAGATAAAAAAACCGTTGTAATCGCCTCTTCTCACAAGGCGGCTAACAGGGGAATGGGTCTTTTATATGAAATTAATATTGAAAAACCGGAACCAAAAGTAATTCCCGTGGGCCCGGCCAACAGGATTTCCTGGGGGGAAAAAGGAATGGTGGTTATCGGTCGTAATTGCAGGGATGCATGCTATTGGAAAAGATACCGTGGTGGAACCGCCGGAAAACTCTGGGTAAAGGAAAATACGAAAGCGAAGTTCAAGCAAATTTTAAAAAAAATACAGCACGCACTCACTGATCCAACATGGTTCAATGGAAGGATTTATTTTATTTCTGATCACGAGGGGACAGCAAATATTTATTCCGTTCTCCAAAGCGGTACCGGATTAAAGCGCCACACTCATCATGATGATTTCTATGTTCGCGGTTTAAACACCGATGGAGAAAAAATCATCTACACGGCCGGTGCTGATATTTACACGTTTTTTCCACAAAAAAACATTATTGAAAAAATTGATATAACTGTAAAAACGTCCGCTGTTCAGGCAAAGACCCGTTTTGAATCTGCCAGTGAATATCTGGAGGATTATGATCTCATTAACGATGGATCAAACATAGCATTTACTAGCAGAGGACGACTTTTTATGATGCCTTCGTGGAAAGGTGCCCCGTATGTTTTGGGAAATCAAGACGAGGTTCGCTACAAGCTGACACGTTGGCTTAATGATGAAAAACATTTTGTTGCCGCCCATACAAATGAGATGGGGGCAGACGAACTTGTCATAGTGGATTCTGAAAAAAGAACCGTAAAAAAAATTGCTCCCAAAGTATCATGGGGAAAAATCTGGAGCATCGTTCCGAATCCTGAAAATGACAGCATTGTCGTAACCAACAACAGAAACGAAGCATGGCTTGTTGGTACAAAAAGAAATCATGCTCAAATGATCGCAAGGGAGAAATTTGGACGTATTATTACACCATCATGGTCACCTGATGGAAAGTGGCTGGTATACTCCGCAGCAACACTCTGTGAACATCAATATTATATCCAGATTTATAACACCAAAACCGGAAGGGGACGCAAACTTTTTACTCCGGTTAATATGGATATCAATCCCGTTTTTGATCCCGA
>JAGLPP010000023.1 GCA_023137315.1 Bacteriovoracaceae bacterium | reverse complement strand
GCAATAAGACCGTATGTGGTCTCTCTTAAAAAAGAATACCCTAATCCGTTTGAAACAAATCTTGATCTAGAAGTGGACAAGGAGGACGAGGACAAGAAGGAAAATGACAAGGGTAAAAAGAATGGAAAGAAAAACGAACTGGATGTAGAGATTGATTTTGACGGTATAGAAAACAGGGTTCTTCCATTTCCCGTTGACTTTGGAGGAATTTCTTCACTTTCTGCGACAGATGGAAAGATTTTTTATCTTCGTGAGGATATCGCTCCAAATATCAATAAAAATCACAATGGCAATGGAACTGATTATGACCTTTGCCAATTTTCATTTGAAGAAAACAAGGAGGAGATTTTTCACAAGGACGTTACTGGTTACAGGCTTTGCCACGATAGTAAAAAAATGCTGATTGCCGACGACGACAGACTCCGTCTTGTATACACGGAATCAAAGCCAAAAACCGATGCCGATGGCACGAACAAAAAAGATGGATGGATTGATGTTGGAAGGGCAAAACTTCGAATAAACCCTGTACTCGAATGGAAACAAATGTATCGTGAAGCCTGGCTTCTGCAAAAAGAACATTTCTGGACAAAGGACATGTCAAAAGTGGAATGGAAAGACGTTTATAACAAGTATCTTCCACTTCTGGACAGGGTTAAAACGCGCTTTGAAATGAGTGAGCTTCTTTGGGAGATGCAAGGAGAGCTTGGTACATCACATTGTTATGAAGTTTTTGGTGATTACCACAGGAGACCTCCACACAATCCCCTTGCCAGACTCGGTGCGGATTTAAAATGGAATGAAAAAGAAAAAGCCTATGAGATTAAAATAATTCACCAGGGTGATTCGTGGATAAAAGGTGATGATTCACCGATGAGAAGTTTTGGCGTTGATCTTTCTGAAGGGGATATGATTTTTGAAGCGGATGGCGTCGCTTTTAACAATTCAAACTGTATACATCGTATTCTTGAAAACAAAGGCGGTGACAAGGTCAATCTTCTAATCAGAAAAAAAGGCAAAAGGAAAAAACATTATACTTGTATACCAACCTTGAAAAGTGAGACCGGACTTTTGTACAGACAGTGGGTTGAAAAAAACAAGGATTATGTACATAAAAAATCGAAGGGAAAACTCGGTTATGTACACATACCGAATATGGGAGCAAACGGTTATGCGGAATTTTATCGTCACTATATTGCTGAATGTCGCTATAATGGTTTGGTGGTTGATGTCCGCTATAACGGTGGAGGACATGTTTCGCAACATATTCTTAAAATTCTTGCACAAAAAATTGTCGGTTTTGACCAAGCACGATGGGATGGAATTCTCCCCTACCCTGCTTACGCAATAAACGGCCCAATCGTAGCTGTTACAAACGAAGAAGCTGGTTCCGATGGTGATATCTTCAGTCATTGCTTTAAATTAATGAAGCTTGGCAAACTTATTGGCAAACGAACCTGGGGCGGAGTTGTCGGAATTAATGGCCAGTACATGTTAAAAGATGGAACACTTACAACGCAGCCTGAATTTTCTTTTTGGTTCAAGGACGTAGGATGGAAAGTGGAAAATTATGGAACCGATCCTGATATTGAAGTGGAATTCACACCCGAAGAATGGGTAAAGGGAGTTGATCCACAACTTGATCGTGCAATTGCAGAGACCATGAAGGATATGAAAAAGAATCCACCGCTCATGCCAGACCTGGGAAAGAACAGACCCGTTTTAAAAATACCAAAACTTCCAAAAAAGAAATAGTGGAGTAAAAAAATGCAGAAGGCTTACGAGAAATTTTTAAATGATTTTCCAGGATTTAAAAACACGTTTGATTTTGACGAACTTCGAAAGAACGAATACCCACTTCTCGATGAACAAAATCATACCTATCTCGATTTTACCGGCGGAAATTTATATTCCAAATCCCAGATAGAAGAGCATAGCAAAATTCTTTTTGGAGGTGTTTATGGAAATCCACATTCCACCAATCCAACAAGCAGGGCCATGACAGAACTGGTTAAGAAGGCACGATTTCATGTATTGAGCTTCTTTAATGCTGACCCGGAGGAATATGAGGTTGTTTTTACAAAAAACACATCGGAAGCATTAAAATTGGTTGGGGAATCATATCCCTTTTCCGATGGTGACCAGTACCTTCTTACAACTGACAATCACAATTCCGTTCTTGGTATTCGTGAATTTGACAGAGTACGCGGGGCGAAAACCACTTACGCATCCATGATGACACCTTCCCTGACTATTAACGAAGCTATTTTGCAGGAATGCCTGGATATGGCGGTTCCTGAAAAGAACAATCTTTTTGCCTACCCTGCTCAATCAAATTTTTCAGGAGTTCAACACTCTCTTGACTGGGTGGAAAAGGCACACGAGAAGGGATGGGATGTTTTTTTGGACGCAGCTGCTTTTGTTCCAACCAATAAACTTGATCTTTCAAAAGTCAAACCGGAATATATCGGAATATCCTTTTACAAAATGTTTGGCTGGCCTACAGGGGTTGGTGCCTTGATTGCCAAACGCAGTGCTCTCTCCAAGCTTCACAGACCATGGTTTGGCGGAGGAACAATCGTTGCTGTATCAGTAAGCGCAAATACACATAATTTGGCGAAGGGAGCAGCGGGTTTTGAAGATGGAACATTGAATTATCTTTCCATGCCGGCCATTGATACAGGCCTTTCATTCATTGAAAAACTGGGGATTGATAGAATTCATAATCGTGTTCAATATTTAACCCGTTGGCTTATTGATAATCTCAAAGAGCTCAAGCATGACAATGGTGAACCAGTAATTAGATTCTATGGTGATGTAGACACAGACAAGCGTGGAGGAACAATTGCAATAAATCTATTTGATTCTGATGGCAGACAATTGAACAGCGACAAGGTTCAGGCCATTGCCAACAAGCAGATGATTTCATTTCGAACCGGATGTTTTTGCAACCCCGGAATCAGTGAAACCGCCTTCCAGGTTTCCGATGGTGAAATCTATAGTTGTCTGTCCGGTGCCTCCAGCTACACCTCGGCCGATGATTACAGAAATTGTATTGGTTCCATAGGAGCAATAAGGATATCCATCGGATTTATCAGCAACTTCCATGATATTTACAAATTCGTAGAATTCGTAAAACAGTTTTCAAATAAAGACTAGACTGACTTTATTATGGAGCAATGAAATGTCGAAAATAAAGGAACTTTTTTTCAGAGAGGCTTTTCTTGAAAATCGTAATGTACTTTGCGAGGATGTTGAAAAATTTTTACAATATATAAACGAAGCGGGAGATGAAGGAAGCCAGTTCGATGCAAAAGATGTTGGAAAGATTTTAAATGACAATTTAAAAATTGATTTTGATCTCATTCGGACACAGTTGGGAAAACATGTTTCAGCAATGTCAAATACATCCGGTGGACTTCTTGCAATCGGAATAAAGGAAAGCAAGGGAAGAAAATCCACATTTAAAACAAATAATTATGATCTCACGAAAGTAAATCTTCAAAATCTACAAAGAGCACTGACAACAGCAGTCGAACCGAAGGTGGAATTTTATGTTGAGACCGTTGAAATGCAAAGAATCAATGGAATTCCAAAAGGGATCATATTAATCTTTATAGAACAGAGCAAAAATCCCCCGCATCAGGTTGTTCATAATCGTACATATTATTTCAGACACGGAGAGTCCTCCGAACCGGCATCACATTCGCTGATACAGGCCATGTTCTATCGACGTAGAAATCCAAAACTGGAAGTGGATGTTATCAAGGTTGGTAATCCTCTTCACCAGCGAATTTTGTTAAAAAATCAGGGAACTGCTCCTGCACACCATACCCATATCGTAATCAATATTTTCCCACGACTTTTGTCAGAAGATGAAGTTTTATTGAGTAAAAGATTGATAGAGAGAACAACAGACGGACTGTGGAATATAAAATCATTTCTTGGGTCAAAAAAACAAAACTTCATGAAATTCCGCTTCAGGGCGAAGCCAAGTGAAATTATTCTTCCAGGAGTAAATGAGATACTTTTTGATTTTCCGTTTGAGACCTATGATGGTGCCAGAATGACTGTTGATATATACTGTGACGGTAACGAAGGGCATCAGGAATTCAATATTTAAGATGTCGCTATTCGCTCAAATCAATATGGTCAAGTATAAAAACAATATCAGTCTTTTGATATGACAGAATTTTGATGTAATATTCTCGTTGAATGAAAATGAGAATAAAAATTACAGTATCAATTGCTTCCATGCTTTTTGTCTTTTCGGCTTTTTCCGAAAGCAATGATTTGAATAGTCTTAAATGGATTGTTAAATCAGACTACGACAATCTTATTGTTTTTAAAGCAGTTAAAAAACATGAATCCGGTCTCATTCCATTAAAGGTTCAAACCACCTTGAATTATCCGATAAGTCGGGTTGTATCGGTGCTGACAAATGCAGAGAGAAAAAAGGAATGGGTTCCACGTCTCGTTAAAGCTTACACAGTTAAAAAAATTGCGTTGGGGGAATTTGTAGATTACGTAAGCTTCGATGCTCCATGGCCTTTTACCAACAGGGATTTTCTTGTATACATAAAATGTGATTTTAATTTGAAAAATGAGGAAATTCATTCCAAAATCCATTCCATTTCCCTTCCAGAAGTTCCAATAAAAAAAAATTTCATCCGTGGACACACGCATTCCGGAAATACTTTTTTGAGAAGTGTTTCAGGAGGTACAAAGACATACATGGAAATGGCATTTCTTTCTGATTACAAGGGAAACATACCAAAATGGATTATTAATATTGTTCAAACAAAATGGCCTCGCAGATTGGTAAAAAGATTGAGAACACAGCTTGCAAAAAATGATATTGTTGACCAATACAAGGAAAGACTTGCCAGCGAAAAGGAAAAATATATAACAGATAGGAAATAATTTTATTTCTAATAAACAACAAAGGAGCTATCCAATGAAAAAAATTCTAACTTTGGTTATTTTTGTTTTATTCTTGTCAGGCTGTACAGTGGTTCAAACACCTATTAATGGCATGCTTTTTGTAGAATCCAAAGGACCTTCTGAAGTGGTTACTGACGGAAAAATCGCAACTAAAAAAGGCGAAGCATGTTCTATTGGTATATTTGGAGTTGTTAGAGGGGATTCCTCAATTTCAACGGCTGCCAGAAACGGCAAGATCAAGAAGATTACACATGTTGACCATAGGGTTAAAAACATTCTTCATATTTATGGCGAATACTGCACCATCGTTTATGGCCGTTAATCCATAACAGATTTTTACAATTTAAAGTGCAAGTAATGGAGTTGTTCTGAAAGGTCATAACGTGTTAGATGTTTTGAAGAAAATATATCTATTGTTCTTTGAAATTTACAAGGTTATGAAGGAATGCCAGGTCGTTATGCTGGCGTCCTCCCTGTCATATATGACATCGCTTGCACTTTTACCCCTTGCCGCTTTTTGCTTTTATATCTATAAGGCATTTGGCGGAGTAAACGACATACTGCTGGAAATCAGGCCTCTCATTTTTCAATATTTTGCACCCAGTATTGGCGAACAGGTATATGCCTATATTTCAAACTCCCTGGTTAAAATCAATTTTGAAGCGATCGGTGCCACTGGTCTTATCGTTTTCCTGGTAACAAGCATACACTTGTTGAATTCAGTTGAATCCGTGATAAACAAGATCTGGAAGGTGCATAAAAAACGCCATTTTTTAAGAAGATGGGCCAGATATTTTTCAATTTTAATTATCGCTCCTTTTCTTGTTGCCATACTTTTTTCCACAGCAACAATTTCAGGCTATATTCCGTTGTTCAGAAGCGTCTACATCGTTGCACTTATTTTGATTATTATTCTTGGAGTGATTTATAAAAGTCTACCTAACTGTCATGTAAGAGGCAGGGCAAGTTTTTTTGCCGCGATTGTATCTTCAATGTTCCTTCTTCTTGTTAAACACGGCTATGCATTATATCTACAAAAAGCACTCGCTTTTAATACGCTTTACGGTTCCCTTGCTGTTTTACCAATCATGCAGCTTTGGATATACATCATCTGGCTTATTATTCTTTTTGGGGTGATTTTATCCGAAGTAATCAATAGATATCTAAACAAGACCGAAAGCTGGCACAAATTATAATAATTCCTCCAGATGATGCAAAACCCCTTCACACAAACCAATTGGATTGTACCCTCCCTCCAGATAAGAAAGAATTCTACCTTTTGCCGAAGTAGATGCATCCTTTACCATTTTGGTAAAATCGCCATAAGACTTTGATGATAAATTTATAGAAGAGTATGCATCTCTTTCGTGAGCATCAAATCCGGCGGAAATTAAAATAAAATCAGGTGCAAAATTTCTTATTGCAGGAATAATCGTATTATTAAAGGCCTCAAAATACTCCTTGTCCCCAGCACCGCTCATCATTGGCAAATTCAGGTTGAACCCTTCCCCCTTGCCTTTTCCTGTATCCTCTTTTGCACCGGTTCCCGGGTAATATGGATACTGATGAATACTTATGTAAAAAACTGAATCGTCTTCATAAAATATATGTTCTGTTCCATTTCCGTGATGTACATCCCAATCCAGAATCAATATTTTTTTTAAATTATAGGTATTTTGTAAATATCTGGTGGTAATTGCAACGTTGTTAAAAATACAAAAACCCATTGAATGATCACTTAATGCATGATGCCCCGGAGGTCTTGCTGCGCAAAAAGCTGCTTTAAAATTTCCATTCATAATTTCATCAGCGGCGGTCAATCCTGCTCCGGCTGAATAGTATGCCGCCTTAAGGGACTCCTTTGAAACTACTGTATCAGGGTCAAGATATTTCTCACCTTTGGCAATTGTTCTCTCTATTTCATTTATATGATCTTGTGAATGAACCGAGAGAATTTCGTCCACCGAGGCCTTTCTTGGCATCATTTTAGTAAGTTTATCCCCAATATGATAATTATCAATTGCAAGATTTATCCACTCCAAACGTTTTTCAGTTTCAGGATGATTTCCGGTTTTGTGTTGTAAAAAAATATCACTATAAATATACAGCAAAGACATTGTTTCTATCCCGTTATAAGTTCATTGATGTTTACATACTGTCCAATCATTGATTTTATCATTTCAATTTTGGATGTATCCCTGTACATAATCAAGGGATTAATATCATCCACTTTCTTTACCGCTTCAAATGTATTGCAGTTTACCGACAATAGAGGAACCTTCCTTTGTTCTGCGACCGAAATAATTTTTGCCTCGGGAAGAATTCCATTTGTCAGGATGATTCCGACCGTTTGTCGTTGTAAGGCTTCCAGCACAATATCTGCACGATCCCCGCTTGTGACAACCAGATTGTTTTTGCTTGTCAGAATATTATTTTTCTCAACAATTCTGCCTGCTGACATCGCCCCAACATCAATATGATGTATGTAACCATCAAGATTATCTGGACATGTAATAACCTTTGCCAAAAGCACTTCAGACACCTGACGCAACGTAAGTGTTTCCAGTGTGTTGTCATACGGAATAATTCCAAAGATTTTTAATCCCAGAGAATCAATATGTTCAATGAAATTTGATTTAAACTCATCCAAATCGATAACCTTGTTGATGATAACACCGTGGAGCAGTTTTTTATCGATATTTTTTGATATGTAGGTAAGATCATCAAGAATCTGCTCGTGTGTTCCGGATACGACCATCACTACTTTCGTATCTGTATTTTTTGCAATGTCCAAGGCCGATAAATTGACGAATGAACCAAATTGTAAATTTGAACCACCTTCCATGAATAAATGTTCGCTATTGGCCTCAATGGTTCTGATTGAATCATTTAATTTTTCCTCGATGGAATCATCGTCATACATATATTGTAATTTCGTATGTTCAAATCCTATGGTCATCAGTTCGGGCAATTCATCAAGATTGAATAATCTGGTCATTAAAGCGGAATCATGGTCCCACAATCTTTTTTTCTTATATAACAGCCTGTCACCCATTGGTTTTGCGTAACTGCATTTTTTATCAATATTTTTACAGATACCAATGATGATACTGGTTTTTCCTGCGTCAGAATGTGTTGAAGCAAACAGTAATCGATTCGTTCTCATTATGCTCTCCCCGTGAAAAACCCTACTTTATTAATATTCGAACATCCACTGCCCTGACCCCATCATCTTCGTCATAAGCAAGTAGCGGATTTATTTCTATATCCGTTATTTCCGGACATGAACTTAAAATTATTCCAACCTTGATGATAACATCAATAATTCCGTTCATATCTTTCTGTGATTCACCCCTGACTCCCAACAACAACGGATATGTATTCATTTCCTTTATCATTCCGGCAATTTCAAAACGATTATATGTTATTGATCTGAATGAGATATCCCTGATAACCTCCACATATATTCCACCTTGCCCAAACATGATTACAGGGCCGAAGGAATTATCGTAACGTCCACCAATAATTGTCTCAATTCCCGGTTTTAACATTTCAGCAATCTCAATCCCCTTTATCTTTGCCCTGGGATTATATTTTTTACAATTAAAAAGAATTGCTTCGTAGGCATCTATTACCTCATTTTTGTTTTTCAAATCAAGGATGACTCCACCTGCATCGCTCTTATGAAGAATATCCTTTGAAACAATTTTCATCACAACAGGAAATCCGATATTTCCAGACTGCGAAACAGCCTCCTTCAGGCTTGAAACAACCACACTTTTTGGCATCGGTACGCCGGCAGCCTTCATTAATTCCTGCCCCTCATCAGCAAGCAGAAAATTACGTTTGTCTTTTTTGGCACTACCAATAATTTTATTTATTTTTTTTATATCCACAATTGCATCAATACTTGAATTCTGACTGTCATCATCTTTTAAGACCATTTGGTTCCTGTAATTTTCATAGGAAATTCCGAGACATCCAACGGCTTGCTCAAGGTCAGAATATATTGGCACTCCATCTGCCTTTAAATAATCCATTTCGTTTTCAATATCTTTTCCACCGACAAAGGAATAAACAATTGGCTTGATACTGTGATAATTATCATGGATTTTTCTAATGGTTGGCCCCAGGGTTTTTCCATTCAGGATTGAGGTCTCACAACCAAGACATATAATTGAATGAATGCTTGGATGATTAAAAGCATCGATAATACATTTTTCGTAATCATCCATTGATGCCCCGCCGGTGATATCAATGGGATTTCCAACCGAGCCAAAACTTGGTACAGATTTGGAAAAAGCCGTTCTCATAACTTCTATATCATCAAATAAATGTATACCATGTTCTTCACATGCATCTGTCGCAAGAACACCAACACCGCCACCATTGGTGATAATTACCGTATTTTCCCCTCTTGGAGCAACCGAACCAGTTAAATATTTACACCAATCCAGGGCCTGCTGGATTGAGTGGGCACGATGAACTCCACATTGCTTCATTATGTCTGAAAAAACCTCATCCGCTCCGGCAAGTGATCCTGTATGAGATGCCGCGGCCATTGCACCACGTTTTGAACGTCCGGATTTAATCACTATTATTGGTTTTATTCTTGTTGCCTTTTTCAAAACGGAGATCAGCCTTTCTCCATTCTTTACACCTTCCATATACATGAAAATAACCTTGGTTTGATCATCCTTTATCATGTATTCAATTAGATCAGATTCATCCAAATCTGATTTATTCCCGACGGAAACAATTGATGCAAGACCGATATTTTCCATCTGGGTTTTTCCTATCATGGCAATCCCCAAGGCACCACTTTGAGTAATTATGGCAACTCCTCCTGGTTTGATGTCTGCCGGACCGAATGTCGCATTCATGGACGCAGAAGCGGAATAGATACCAAAAATATTTGGACCTAAAATTCTCATTCCATGATCATTGGCAAATTTTACAATTTCCTGTTCTTCAACTGTTTTTCCGACCTCTGAAAAACCTGAAGTTATTATCGAAAGAAATTTAACTTTTTTTTGTGCACAAGCCTTGACTGAATCAAAGACGTACTTAAATGGAACAACGATTGTGGCAAGATCAATATCTTTTTCCACATCCAGAATTGACTTATATACAGGCAGGTTGCAAATTTCGCCTCCATGTTTATTGATTGGATAAATATTTCCCTTGTACCCGGAAGCAATCATATTACAAATGATACTGTTTCCGATCTTACCAGCAGCACGAGATGCCCCGATTATTGCAACACTTTCAGGATTAAATAAACGTTTCATATCAAAATCTCATTATCAACTCTTTGGATGTGGGGTCACCCAAAGATGCTTGTTGATTTATCTCAAACCCCATTTGTTTAAAAAGATGTAACATCGGTCTATTATAAGACAGCACCTCGGCAGTAAATCCAAGTATGCCTTTTTTCTTTGCCAGCCTGGTCAAATATTCCAACAACTCCCGTCCGATCCCGTTGTTTTGATAATCATCACGAACAACAAAAGCAATTTCTGCCGTATGTGTTGGTTCATGAATACCATATTGTCCCAAACCAATAATAATCTCCTTTTCATCCTTTATTATTGTAACGACGATCACCATTTCTTTTGTATAATCAATAACTGTAAATTCCTGCAACCTCTCGTGTGGCATATCCAGTCTTTTTGATATAAAACGTTTATGCATGCTTTCTGGAGAAAGCGAATAGAAAAAATCTTTTAACGATGGTTCATCCGATAGTTTAATCGCCCTGAGCAAAATACCCATTCTATTTTTTGTTACGCGATAACTTTCCAACTCTTCTGGATATTCCCCCCTTCTGCCGGGGATAAAAGCCTGGTCCTTATATATAAGATTATACTTTTTTGCCTGCTTCAATAACCATGAACGAAATTTTGGATGGGCAATACCGATTAACTCCATTGCCCTTTCACGAATATTCTTTCCATGAAGATATGCAATTCCAAATTCTGTTACAACATAATGAATATCGCCCCTTACCAGGGAGGTACCGGCACCTTCCTTGAGAAATGGAACAATCCGTGAAAATGAATTGTCTTCCGCAGTTGATTGGATTGCAAGTATGCTTTTGCCATTTTTTGAAAGAACAGCACCTCTCATGAAATCGGCCTGCCCTCCGATACCACTATAAAAGATTGTTCCAATTGATTCCGCGGTCGCCTGCCCGGTCAGGTCTATTTCAAGTCCACTGTTGATGGCAACCATTCTTTCATTTTTTGCAATATTAATTGGATTGTTTGTTTCATCTATTGGAGCAAAATGAATACCTGGATTGTTATTCAGAAATTTATATGTTTCTTTTTTTCCCATGCAGAAAGATGCAACTGTTTTCCCAATATTGACGCTTTTTCTTGAATTGTCGACAACTCCGTTTTTAATCAATTCAACAAGTCCATCACTAAAAAGCTCCGTATGAATCCCAAGATTTTTTTTATCATAAAGATTTTTTAATATTGCGTTCGGTATACTCCCGTATCCAACCTGTATGGTATCTCCATCTTTGATCAATCTTGATACATACTTTCCAATATTTTGAGAGATGTCACTGTCAGGTAGTGATTCATACTCCAGCAACGGTTCGTCATGCAGGATCAGGTAATCAATATCCTTTATTTGAATAAAACTATTACCAAGCACCCTTGGCATATTTTTATTAACCTGGGCAATAATTATTTTTGCCGACATTGTTGCAGCTTTTACTATATCAACACTGATTCCCAAGCTTACATATCCATGTGCATCTGGAAGAGAAACCTGAATTAAAGCGATATCAATGGGGATAACATTGCGCTTAAAGAGGTCTGGAATTTCAGACAGGAAAATCGGTGTGTAATCGGCCAATCCTTCATTTACAATCTTACGATTTGACTTTGCTACAAAGAATGTATTTTGACGAAAGTTTTTCTTGAATTTTGAATCATTATACGGGGACAAACCCAATGACCAAACATGCATGATTTCAGCATCAAAAATAATTTTTGGGTGATCTTCAACATACTTTGTTAGTGTACTTACCAGATATTGTGGTTCCGCACAGCCTGTGGCAACAAAAATTTTGGCACCTTTGCCAATGCGTTTGAATATATCGTCTTCTGATGGAAATTTTTCCGGAAATTTTTTTTTGAACTTATTCAGGTTCATGATGCGATAATGATAGCACTTCATTATCGTTGAATCCATATATTGTATAGATCATTTTCAATACGGTTACCCCCGTAAAATCAACAAGGTATGACGTTTATTAGGTGAATCAGGTAAACTTTACACAATGCGTCATTTTTATTATTATTTTTCTCTCTTCATGATAAATTTAATCAACAAAAGAACAAAAAAACATGCGATTTATGAACTTCAATAGACATCAATCGTTATTTTATCAACAAAGGAGCTAGATATGAAAAAACTTTTAATTATTTGTTTTGTTTTGAGCGCTTTTCAGGCATTTGCTGTGAATATGGACAGCTGTACTCTTGAATTAAGTAAACGAGTTGGAGAATTGCGTTCGAATATGCTTAGAGACAATGAGGATGTTGTTGTGGACAAGATTTCACTTCCTCAACTAAGATTGTTGACTGATGTAGTTATTGCTTCCAAAGATTGTGAATCCCTTAAAATGGTATTGCGTAATTTTGAGGAAATGACTGTAGGTATTAGAGAAGCTTCTCAAGATTATAATGACAGAATTGAAGAACTGGAAAAATAATAAGAATATTGCAAAATATCCTAATTACATAAAAGCAGGGCCGTCAAATCGGTCCTGTTTTTATTTGGATGTCTGGCAAAAAATCAGTAAACAAGTGGAACAAAGACAAAGCCTGGGTATTTTTTGGTTTGATAGTCGCTATCACTCATCTTTTCAATTCTCCAAATGGATTGAACTATGGGAATAATCATCACTCCGCCAACATTTAACTGTTCAAGCAATTGTTTTGGAAGTTCCCGGGCAGCCGCTGATACTAAAATTCTGTCAAACCTCTTTTCTGGAATTCCCAAATGGGTTCCCGCCTTTGAAATGGTGTAATTTTTGAAATCATATTTTTCCAGATTATAGGAAGCAAAATCAACCAATTCATCCACTCTTTCAAGACCGGTGATAAAACCTTCATTACCGACAATGTTACATAGAAGGGCAGTTGTCCAACCTGAACCACAACCAATATCCAGGATCTGGTTACCGGCGGCAGGATTTAAATGTTCAAGCATAAAGGCCACAGTGTATGGTTGGGAGTTGGTTTGTCCATGACCGATGGGCAGAGGATAATCACCGTAAACGTTGTGAATCTGATCAGAAGGTACAAAATCCTTTCGATCTACAAACTCAAATGCTTCCACAATTTCCTTGGTGTGTATAACATGCTTGTTTCTAAGAATTTGAATTATTGGATTCATCATCATAATGTAACTTATCCACCAATTTTTTTCCATTTGATAAATTTGGAATCTAAAAAGGTCGTTATTTTCTCGATTTTTTCACCATGAATTTCAATATAGTTCTCTTTATAAGCTCCACCAAGTCCAAGCGACGTTTTCAGGTCTTTGGCAAATTTCTTACACCATTTCTTATTCTGCGGAAGACCTGTTATTTCAATGGCAGTTCTTCCCTTTCCGGAAGTCAGCCTTCTGAGTTTTAGTTCCAATTTCTTTTCATCCACCGTGATATCGGAATGCCCTTTTTCCTTCTTCTTTCTCATATCTCCATGTTGATCCGACCAAACCAAGCGGCTATCACTCATTATTTCCTCCACGGACAATTTACTCCATTGTAGTACAAAACCTACTTAATCCATGTAATATTTTTAGAACAAAATACGTTTTGCTGCGATGCGTCCTTTGATGTGATATAGTGCATAACCAGTTTAATTTATTGAATATGAGGATTACCAAATGAAAAATAAATATCTGTCCATATTGCTAATCACCTTGATTCTATCTTTCAATCTTTTTGCTCATAACGATAACGGTATGAATTCTGAGAATAATTTTTGGGAGAATTACTATCAAGAACTAAAAATAACAAAAGAAAACCGCCTGAATGTTGAATCACCATGGTTCTTCGTGGATGACGCTGATATCGACATGTATTCCACATACAATGGATGGGATATCCTTAAAAGCAAGCGGATAAGACATAGAAAAATCAGCACGAAGGCCATTGATATGATCAAAAAGGCAAAAAAAATAATCGTTGCGTCGGTGTTTCTATATGATTGTATGTATGCGGATGTTACGCCGGAGTTCGATGTTGTAAAAGTTTTTCTGGATCTATTGATAAAAAAGAAAAAAGAAAATCCGGATATAAAAATAATTATAATTCTTGATCCACTGAACAGGGCCTACGGCAGAAAAATATCAAAGTCAGTCAAGATATTCCTGGAGAACGGGATCGATGTCTTTTATTCGGACCTTTTACCAACCAAATCAGCGACAAAACTATATTTCCCGGAGGCGTTGGGTCACATCGGCAGAACTTTAGGTGAGCTAACATTTGGATTTACAGAAAGTTTGGCGAATTTAATAATGTCAATTCCCCTTACAAAGGAAAATAAATCTCTTCAAGAATCTATCAGTATCGAAATAGTCAAGGAAGCCTGGTTAATAAAGGCAAATCATAGAAAAATTCTTATTACGGACACAGATGATGGAAAAGACTTTGAAGCATTGGTTACCTCGGCCAACCCTCATAATGCCAGCGATGATTCAACCAACCATGCATTGACAGTAAAAGGAGACATGGCCAAATATATTTACTCTGTTTTAAGAGAAGATGTTGCCAGAAATGTATTAAAAAACCGGAGAAGAATATTCAGCTTTGACAAAAAAAAATCTTTCGCTCTTTTTAGTGATCAATCAAAGAAAAAATATAAAATGAATCGTTTTCGTCCTGGAGTTGCCAGGAGATATTTGACAGAACATATACCACCAGTCGATCTGGAGATGTTGAACACAAAAAAAGATGAGACAAGTGTTAAAACGAAATTTGTTACTGAAGAAAAGATCAAGGTTGCTATTTTAAAACTACTCAACGATGTAAAATCAAAAGACAGGGTTCGAATTCAAATGTTTTATCTTTCTGACTTTGAAATCGTGGACGCAATTATCAGGGCCGCAAGTGATCCAAACAGGTCCGTTGATAATCCAATTCAGGTTTTACTGGACCCAAACAAGGATGCATTTAATTCAATAAAAGATGGAACACCTAATCGACAGGCAGCATATACGATGTTGGAGAGCCAGGGAAAATTAAAAGTAAGATGGTATTCAACACACGGAGAACAAAATCACGCAAAAATCATGACAATAACCAACAATAATACGGGAAAATATGAAATTACAACCGGGTCCTGTAATTGGACAGGAAAAAACATGAAGAACATAAATATGGAATCAAATATGATTATTGTCGGGAGCAAACGATTAAACGATCAATTTAACAAGTATTTTGACATGGCATGGGGCAATTTGGTTGAGGGCGTTGAGTATTCACTTCCGTATAAGGCATATGATCTATCCACAACATATAAAATGACAACTGGTAAAAAAATAGTTGATAAGTGGAAGAAGGAGTCTCCTGAAAAAGTGACCGAATGGCTTAATGAGAATAGTCACAGAATAAAACAAACAATGATCATGGAAAATCCATATGTTATTAAAACTCTTTCTGCATCTGATATTACCACTGATTGGTTAACCTTAAAGATGAAAAGGGATAAGGGTGGAGTTGAGCGAATAATGCTAACTCTTGTTGGAAGTGATCACATAACTCCTGATAAAACAGTTTTTGAAAAATGGACCAAAAAATATATGAAGAAGTGGATTAACGGTGAAGTATGGGGACTGGTTTCCTGGTAAAATTTCACACAATTAAAAAGAAAGAGTGTTTGTCCATCAAAGATTTTATAGAACTTCTATTCCTCTCTCATTTTTTCCCATTCAGCATCAGGGATTGGCCCAATAATATTCCAATCAAAATTGATTTGTTCATTGAAAGCTGATTTGCATAACTGCTCATCTTCACTATCCTTAAAATAGGCAAGTTTTTTGGCCAAGGCCATGGCAAAGCTAATACTTCCATGTGGATTTGCTGTAACAATATTTCCATCAACAACATGAAGCTCTTTAACAAAATTTGCACCATCCCATATCTGTTTTTGAGATTCTGGATAACATGCAGCATGTGTAAAATTCTTTCCTTTCAATATTCCAGCTTGTGCCAAAAGCATTGGAGCAGAACATATGGCACCAATCAAATTATTTTCTTCATTACATTTTTGAATTATCCTTATAGCAGTTTGGTTCTCCAAAATATTATATATATTCCCTCCTGGAATAATTACGCAGTGGTAATTTTTCTTTAAAGCGTCGTCATAGCTTATATCCCCCAAAACTTTTAATCCAATGCAGTGAATTGTTTCGTTATCGCTTGGTGTCGCTACATCTATTTCACAAATATCATTTAATAATTCCAGAGATGTTGCAATTTCATATAATGCACACTCCCTATATAACATTACTAAACACTTCTTTTTCATTATTCAGCTCCAATGTTTACACCATTAAACAATAACATTAACATAATAAATTAATCATTATAAAAAGAAATTTCTCTTATATATATTTTCTAATTTAAACAGGTGTTGAATATGACAGAAGAAGAAAAAAAGACAGACGCAGCAGTAAAGAAAAACTACGAACCTCCAAAGGGAAGCATTACCACTCATCAATTAAGTGCAGGTGGACAAAATATCTCCTACAAGGCACACGCTGAATGGATTGTTCTTCATAAAAAAGACAAACCTTTATCAGACATGTTTCATGTGGCCTACATGGCCAAAAATAAAGGTGAAAATCGTCCAATAACATTCGTTTTAAACGGAGGCCCTGGTGCTGCTTCCGCTTATCTTCACCTTGGAGCCTTGGGCCCAAAAAAGGTTTTATTCAACGATGATGGAACCGCCCCAAAGCCTCCCGTAAAGCTAATTGACAATAAAGATACATGGCTTTCATTTTCTGACCTTGTTTTTATTGATCCAATTGGAACTGGTTTTTCCCGCATGCTGGATGAAGAAGAAATCAATAAGGGAAAGGACAAGGAAAACAAGCAAAAAATTGATGACAAGGAATACTTTAAGCTAAATCGTGATCTTGAATCCTTGGGAGAATTTATTCAAAGATTTCTTTCCAAACATGGAAGATGGGAATCTCCAGTTTATATTGCAGGGGAATCTTATGGTGGATTTCGGGTGGCGTGTTTGGCGAAGAGGCTTCAACAAGGTCATGGTGTTGGCCTGAATGGAGTTATTGTAATCTCTCCAGCACTGGAATTCATTCTTCTAAATCCTTCTGACTATGACATTCAAGGTTGGGCCGATGAATTTCCAAGTCTTGCCTTGGCAGCCATGTGGCATGGGAAATCAAAAATTTTCAAGAAAGGCACACCAATAGATGAAGTTTTAAAATCAGCAGAGGATTTTGCACATAATGAAATGGTGAGAATGCTTTCCATGGGAAATATCATGAACGGTGATGAAAAAGCGATTATCATCAAAAAAATGGCCGATTATCTTGGTATTTCAGAGGAAAAATTGAAAAAAGCGGAGGGACGAATTCCATTCTGGAAATTTTCCCGAATGCTTTTGAAAGATGAAAATAAAGTTATTGGTTACTATGATTCAAGCGTTCAAGGCGTTGATCCTTATCCAGACAGAGAATCATTTGAAGGACCTGATCCAACACTTTTTGGGAATGAGAGAATTTTTGCTGCCGGCATAAACGCTCATATCAGAAAAAATCTTGGTATTGAGACAGACAGGGATTATCATCTTTTAAATATGGAGGTTAATCAATCCTGGAAGTTTGAAGAGGCTCATGCTTTTTTACGTCAAGTCGGTGCAACAGATGAGCTTCGCTACGGTATGGCATTAAATCCCCATATGAAGGTTTTCATCACCCACGGATATCACGATCTGGTAACTCCATACTATTCATCCAAAAGACTTGTGGCCCAGATGAGACTTGATCCTGAGCTTTCCAAAAATATCACCATGAAAAACTATTGTGGTGGGCATATGTTCTACTCATGGAAGGAATCAAGAGAGCAGTTTAAAAAGGATATCTTCAAATTTATTGAAGAATCAAGATAATTAGGATTGCTGAAATATTTTTCATTTATACCCATAACATTTAAAATTTCGAGTAAGTTTTTCATAGTCTATGGTTCATTTGTGGACCACGGGGTACCACAGGATGTCTACAGATTAGACGGAAATTTGGAGAGGGGATTCAGTATGAAAAAAATTACATTTTTTTTAATATTCATTTTTTCACTTACAGCTTTCTCCGCCCCCAACAGCGGCAAGGAAAGTGCCCAGGCTGATCGCACTCCGTGGGGTGGTTACTGGTGGTCCATGAAAAATGGTGAAACCACTCTTGGTTGGAAATCTGATACTGGAAGAAAAAAATGGTCCGTGAAGAATATTGAAAAATTTGATAATTGTCTTTGGTCAAAGAGCGCAAGCTGTAAAAAGTTTATGAAATCCGCGCTTGCAAAAAATGGTTATAAGCTATCACCCCTGATGAAATTTGATCTCTACGTGAAACGAATCATAGAAAGTGATTCCGACCTGATGGATTATTATAAAGAACTTCAAACTCACGCCGCTGTTCGTGAACTGGAAATTCACTACATTGGTGAAAATGTGAATCATCCGCTATATGAGAATGCTGGTTTTGCCGGTAAATGTATTGGCTGGTCCATGTCCACTTTTGATTACGACGAACCTGTCGCCCACAACGTAATTAACGGTATTGTTTTTGAACCTGCCGATATTAAGGCAATACTTGCAACCTTTTACACCGGTGCCATCTTCTTTATTTCTGGTCGCGATTTTTATGGACATGAGTATCTTGAAAATCCTGCATCCAACTCCACGGCCTACTATAATGATGTTCTTCCACATAAATTTATCAAAGGTCTTTATAAAACAATCAAGAAAGGAAAACTTGTAGAGGCCGATCTCGATCCTGGACACGGTGTTTGGAATTACCCAATTTACAAATATGATCTTGTCTGGGAAAAAAAATCAGGACAGTGGATATCAGTAAAAGCAAAAATCTGGTTCGCTAATGATGAAGTTGGTATTGATGAGATTTTCTCAATTGAAACAAATCGTACTGATATCAAATCCAAAACCTATACCTTCGATCTGGAGATGCCGAAGAACTGGAAGGGTAAAAACCTCTCAAAAGCTATTGACGGGGTATGGACAGGGGAAAGCGTCGACGATCATCCTGACACTCTTCTTCTCAAACTCGAAAAAAACTGGCGTGACATGATTCAAACCATCGGCATAAACGATAATGCTTTCAATGCACACCTGGCACTTTCCAATGAGGCAACAGGCGAGATGTATTTTGATGAGCTTATGAATCTTTACTACGACATGATGTAGTACGGAAAGATGAATCCTGAAAACAATAGTATTCAAGCGTAAATAATTCCTTATTTACTACACATTATCGACACTCAAATTGTGAAAGACAGTGGTACATACACACATCTTGTAAAAAATCTTATTTCTGTCACTATATATACATTACTCAAATATTTTAAAGGGTTCACCATGAAATTTACCAGCATCTTCATTCTTTTTGTCTGTCTGATTCTATCATCCTGCATAAGTGAAGAGGGCGATACAGAAGGGATCGGCGCAATTCCTGTAGGTGGCGGAATTCCTTATCCAGCAGATCCAGTGGTTACTCGTCATGATCCAACCGTTGCCACTTCATTTGATGCGACACCAATTTTTAGAGTCACGAATCTGGCAATAAATTCAGGTTCCTCACTTAAACTCTACTCCGATGAAACCTGCTCATCTCTGGCCCTTACCACCGACACTTCGTGGGCATCATCCGTTGATATTGATTTAACTATTTCTGGTATTGGAACTCTAGTTCTGTCAGTAAGAAACTTTGACGGTCTCTATGGTACATCATCAAATTGCATCAGTTTCAGTTACACTGTTCAAGCACCATTGGAACTCTCTAATTTTTCTCTTGTCAGCCCCGCCAGCAGTCCTGGCTATGACCCTACACCAACTATAAAAATCAATTCAGGATTAATCACTGGTCACACAGCAAAGCTTTACTCTGATAGTGCCTGTTCAACAGAGATCGGCTCAAAAACCATAAACGGGTCTACAATTGATATTACGACATCAGCATTAGGCACCGGAACAACAAATATTTACGCCAAACAAATTAATGAAGGTGGAGTAGGTGGTATCTGTTCAACAAATACCATCGCCTATGAATTCCAGTATCTATCAAGACCAAATACACTGGCCGTAGCAGCACCATCAATCGCAACCAGTATTTTCAATCAGCCAAAAATCAGCGTTAGTGGATTGGAAGATTCAACATCTGAAATAAGACTTTATTCTGATAGTAGCTGTTCCACTCAAATAGGATTTCTAAATGGAAGCATTGACACAACTGAAGAGTTCTACATAAGTAACGCTCTTTCGGTTGGCGTTCATAATATTTATGCCAAACGCTTTGGTTCAAATGAATCACTCTCGCAATGTTCAACTGATACAGCGACTGTTACGGTTCAAGCCGATAACCGACTCAATTTTTCTGCCATGAATTCTATTTCCACCGGGAGAACGGACCACTTGGCAATCGGAGATGTTAATGGCGATGGAAATAAAGACATTCTAACTCAATACTCTTTTTCGGGATATTTGAAACTTGGAAACGGAAATGGCACTTTTCAGGATACAATAACCATCTATTCAATGTTCAGTTCAACAGGAGGAGGTCCCTTGTTGCTTGCTGATTTGGATGGAGATGGAGACGACGAAATTATCTCCGGGGATAATTTACCAGGCATAATTTACGTTTATATAAGTAATGGCGACGGTACTTTTGCGACAAAAGTTTCTTACTCTGTTGGTTCAGGTTTTACCTATTATGTTAACGACATTAAGGCCATCGATATAAACAAAGATGGAAAAATGGATATTGTCACATCAAATGGTGCTAACAGTTTTGGTTCTGTCTCAGTATTTCTTGGTAATGGAGATGGAACAGTTCAGACTGCAACACATTATTCTGTTGGAACAAAAACTGATTATCTGGCAATCGCAGACATCGACAAGGACACCTGGCCTGATGTTGTGGTTTCCCAGCATTTTGATAAAAAAGTGGGCGTCTTTATAAATAATGGAGATGGAACCCTTGCGGCAATGGTAAATTACGATGTATCGACAGATGGCCCTGCAGAGCTTGAAGTTGTCGATTTTAACAATGATACAAATCTTGACATTATTGTCGCCTCTCGCACAGATGGTATTGCACTTTTAACAGGTAATGGAAATGGAACATTTAATGCCTCCACGCTTATAACATCTGCCGCCTCATCCGTAGAAAATATTGCCATAGGTGACCTGGATGGAGATAGCAACATCGATCTTATGTATGTTCACTCACTAGACCGTGGTGATTTTTATGTTCAGTTTGGAAATGGCGATGGAACATTTACCGCACACATGCTCTATATGGGGCCTTCAGCCGGAATGAACGAATTGGGACTGGCTGATTTTGATGGAGACGGAGATCTGGATGCTGTCATCGCGACTTATGATTCATCTTATGGATTGGGAGTCCTTATCAATCAATAGAACAGTGTACACTGCTTCTAAAAATGATTTTGTTCGAAAAGTCTTGCTTGGAAAACGGCCTGTTTAAGACCACCCTTAATTCCTATATTGGTAACATAATCGCAATAAATTCAATAGATTACAGTAATGAATATTTTACACCCCCTGCGTGACACGGTGCAGCATTTCGTGGTATAAAGTATCTTATCAAAGTTAAGAATATATGAGGTGAATATTGTGAAAAAAATAATACTATTACTCAGTTTGCTTTTTTCAATAGGCATACTTGCCGCAGGTGATTTTGTTAAAGTCATTGACATAGATGGAAACCCTGTATTGATAAAAAAATCAAACCTGCTAAAAGCGGCTTCCCGGATCAGGGTATTTCATAGTGACACTTTAATACCAACTCAGGATGGTAAATTTGAAATTCGTGGAAGAAGCAAGCACATTTCGCCACGTTATCACACTACAGACCAACAATACTTACTTACAGTCAGCTCTGCAGAAGGAGTATGCTATCGAAATAATTTAAAATTTGTAGCAATAGGAAGAACACACAAAAATAGCAATACCAAAGCAATACTGAATAAATCAGGAGAGCTTATCGAAATGACACGCAGTGGAGAATGTGAAGAAGCACTCGGCAGTGTTTATTGTGAGGTTAACTAATATCTCTTCAATAAATTATTTGCTCACTATTAGATTTTTCCTAAAACCTATTCGACTATGTCCAGTTACAAACCAGTTTTCCAGTTCACAAAATACTTTGTATTCCTGTTTCTTGTAAAAATCCGGGGCCTCGTAGGCCGCTGTCCAGGTATAAATATGTCGTATTCCCAATGAAGCCACTTTCGCCTCAAGTTTCCTCAAAAGGGCCGCCCCAAAACCTTGTCTTCGATATGCTTTTTCCAGCCATAAATCAGAAATATAAAACCAGTTATTGTCAGTAAGTCCACTTACACATCCAACAAATTTATCCGAGTCCATTACAACAAAACCATGCCTTTGCTGCCATGTTTCTGGAATTCCATACTCTGCTTGGTGTTCAACAAAGCCTACACGCACCCTCTCTAATTCTTCTTTTGTTACATCTCTTTCGGTGATCATAGTCTTGTTCATTAGGTACCTCTCTCAACAAAATTTAATGAATAATTTTGCCATTGGGTTCTGACTTTTCCTTTACGATCACCCATCTAATACCTTCGTCTGGATCAATCCACGTGACTTCGTGCTTCTCATGTGACTCAACCATTATAACGTTGTTTGAAATTAACTCCACTTCCTTACCATCAATTTCTAATATGCCTTTACCTGAAATAACCACATAATATTCACGGTATGGATGTGAATGAAGAACTTCTCTTTTGGGAACCTCATATATCGTAGAGATCAGTCCCACCTCCAATGGAGAGCCATTCCAATAACCGCAATACATTTGAGTTTTACCTTTTTCGAAAATTTTCATAAGTTAATTCCTCTAAAAAGTTTTCTTAGCGAAAGAAGCAAAGTTTTTTTAAAAAAACCATTGTATTTACAGGGAGTTGTATTGTCACCTCTCTGCTCATTAAAAATTTCTCCACCAGACCAACGCAGTCGATGTCAAGAAAGTTGTGATGGCTTTTAGGTGGCTGACTTCTCAATCCACTTCGTTACCTCAGGTGCTTTATATTTCTTCATGGCTTCCAACAATGTAGAAACGTCACTATGGAACAGAGCCATTTTTTTGCAACAGCATTTTGCTGCTCAAAACTAATAAAATCGGCCAGAAAGTCGCAGAAATATTATCAAACTCGCTTATATACTCCTGCGGCAATTAACCCTGCCCAGGCAACTTCAATATCGCTACTTAAACCATTTTGGATCTGTTCAATAAAATCATCAATCGGTTTTAAGATAACCTCTACAAATTCTGTTTCATCAAGTTGCTGGAAGAATTTTTTTTCACAATTCCTGGCAAGGAAAGTGTGCCGTTTCATTTGTGCATAAGCAGAGTCAAAAAAGCATCCAAGATAAGTAATATCTCCTACTTCATAACCAGTTTCCTCACGAAGTTCTCTTTTCATTGCTGCTTCAATATCTTCCCCAGCTTCAACACCTCCTCCTGGAAGTTCATCCAGAATTTTATCTGGCCCTGGTCGATATTGTCTTGCTAGTATTACTTTATTATCTTTGGTGAATGGTAAAACACAAACCACTTCGCATTTTCCGCCAAGGATATAACTTGCTTGTTTACCGTTAGGAAGTTCAAATGTTACGTTGTCAAATATTCGATGCTTTGAAAGTTGACATTTTTCCCTGCTAATTTCTTTCCACTTCATATTATATCCTCAAAAGATTAGTTAATTTCTTTTTCAACATCCATTTTTAAACGGTTGAATGAAACCGGTCCCAAATTCGAAAGTTCTAAATAACCCTTGGTTAAGTCTTGCACCGTTGATTCCAACAGTGTCATAAATTGAGTTTCAGGAAACTCTTTTTTATCACAATCATTTTCGCCATAGACAATGTTCAATAAATCTTCAATCATTTGATCCATTCCCCATAACTTTATATGAAGAAGCTCATGAATTATTAACTCATTAAGATTATCACATTTGGGTTTTGAGTTAATTAGCAAAACAGCCTGCTTATTACAAAGATCAATTTTCACATCACCAGATTTCCTCCATTCTCGATCAACAACTTCCAGCTCAATATCCCAATCTTGAAGTCTTAAAATTTTTTGCCATTTAGTAAGCAACTCTTGAATATTATTTTTATTAATTCCGTCAGTGTTCATTGTAAACCTCATATGTTTTAACTAGCTGCAAAACCTATAATCAATCAAGAAAAAAAGCAATTGAAAAAGGCGGCATAATTTTTTTTACATGCTTATCCGGTCGCACTGGCACTGGCAATGTGAATTCGGACTGGCACCTTAATACACCAATAAATGAGATTAAAAATTTATAAAAGATATTCTAAAATCTCCGAGTTTAAATAAAAGACTTGCTTATATACTATTCGCGTTTAATTCCACTTGGAGAGGGAATGGATAGCTCTGCATTTTTGGTTGAAGGAAAATATGTTTTTCGATTTCCGAAATTACCAGAAGTGACCAAGTCATTACGAAATGAAATGGCCATTGTTGGCCAACTAAGTGGCACAGGGATTCCGTTTGTGGGATATCGCAAAATTGACGGAGTACCACTTAATGAAATTAACCCATTAAAGTTGCCAACAAATGGATTAAGTAACGCCATGGGTTCCACGTACCTTTTGTCTAGCAATTTTGATTAGAAATACGTCAAGATAAGTAAATATTGTTTAGCAATAAAGTTTATAATTATAAACAAAAACATCAAGAATAGTGTATAATAATACACATT
>JAGLPP010000223.1 GCA_023137315.1 Bacteriovoracaceae bacterium | reverse complement strand
CCGGTTTCTTTTGCCCCGTCAGCAAGTTTTTTTATTCGTCCTCTTATCATCTCCTGTATCTTGCGTTGATATTTCATTATTTCAATTTCAGCCTTTTCACCTTTCGCAGTAACGCGAAGACCTTTTGCAATTGCGCCGATCTCACGATCCGTGAGGTTGAGATTGGCAAGTCTTGAGCCAAACATTGCACCCATTGAATAAAAGGCTTTGTCTTCCTCGGATTTGATACTGACGTCGCCTCCTGGCCGGCATCCGATCATAATAATTGATGTAATAATTAAAGTGGTAATCATGGTCAAAAATCTCATTTTGTATTCCTTTGATAGACGATAAACGTAGTATTCCCAAAGATTTTAAACTCTTAATTTTTCATTAGCAAGTTGATTTATTATTTCAATACCCCGCAGCATCCAAGGCATTATTAGCCAATTCATCGCAATATTCGTTTTGGGGATGGCCTGAATGACCTTTAACCCAGATGAAATCGATGGAGATCCCTGTTTTTTGTGACAGTTCATCAAACTCCTTCCAGAGTTCCAGATTTTCTGGAATTTTGTTGTCAGCTTTTTTCCAACCTCTTCTTTTCCAGCCATGGGCCCATTTTGTTATACCGTCAATAACATACTTTGAATCGCTGTATAGATGTATTGTTGAAGGGGACTCTGGTTTTGTTTTTAAATACTCCAAAAGTCCGTTTACACCTTGAATTGCGCCTGTTAATTCCATTTTGTTATTGGTCGTAACGAGATCAACACCTGTCATTTCAAAGACAATTTTTCCGCTGTTATCCTGAATTATGGTGCACCATGCTCCAGGGCCGGGGTTTCCTCTGCATGCACCGTCGGAAAAAATTGCAAATGCCCCTGGAATTCCTTCAATTTCGTCTGGCAGGGAAAGGGTGTCTGAATTTTTTCTTGAAGTTTCACTGGATTTTGGAAAAACGTTATTTTCGAGTTCGTCAATTTTTGATCTTATAAGCTTCAACGCATTCAAGGCCTTGTTGTCATCCTTGAAAAGTCTCTTGAGCTTGTCTAAAAATAATACTATTTCTTTTTTTTTCATATGAGTTTTATAAATTTCCTTTTTCCGATTTTTATTGTTTTATTTTTAAAACTTTTATCGAGCTTTATTTCAAGATCGGTTAGTTTTTCGCCGTTTACTATGCCTACGGCGTTTTGTTTGACAAGTCTTCTGATTTCAGCATTGCTTTGAAACAGTCCGGAAGATGTAAGAATTGAAATCAGTGTATCATCGGGTGATAGCTCCATTTCCGGGGCGTCATTTGGAACATTGCCTTTGGCAAAGATGCTTTCAAATTTTTCCCGCATTTCTTTTGCAATTTGATTACCGTGGAAAAATGCAACGACCTTTGTTGCCAGCTGTTTTTTTGCCTCATTTGGATGAAGGACTCCATTTTGAAGATCACTTTTGATTTTTTGAAATTCAAGTGCCGATACGTTAGCAATATACTTGAAATATTCATCCATAAGCTTATCAGGGATGCTCATGATTTTTCCAAACTTATCAAATGGTTCATCCTTTATGCCGATATAGTTTCCAAGGGATTTACTCATCTTTGCGGTTCCGCATGTTCCAAGGACGATTGGAAGCAGGATTGCCACTTGCTGATTCATGTTTCTATTTTTTTGGTAATCCCGGCCCATGAGGACGTTGAATCTTTGGTCGGTGCCGCCAAGTTCAATATCGGCGTTTACATAAACGGAATCGATTCCTTGCAGGACTGGATAGAATACTTCATGCAGGCAAAGTGGATTTCCGGCATCAATACGGATCTTGAAGGTATCGTGGGAGAGAAGTTTTGCCACGGTTGTTTC
>JAGLPP010000222.1 GCA_023137315.1 Bacteriovoracaceae bacterium | reverse complement strand
GTACCTCGCTTCATTACTCACCGGACTGCCTATCGTAGTTTCTTAAACATACTCCTTGAGCCTTCATCATACCCAGTTTCTCGTAGTAAGGAATTAGGTCTCCGTCACATAGTAAATCAACCATATATAGGTGCTTTAATTCAATTTTAATTTGCTTAACCAACTCTTGCCCAATTCCTTTCCCTTGATATTCAGGTATTACCTCTAATAATGGAATATATGCTGAGAGAACTCCATCAGATATTGAGTTTATAAAACCTATTAACTTATTATCTTTATAAGCTAAAACTACTCTATAACTGCCTTTTAGCAATTTTCTAAAAACTTCTACTGATGGTGGATTTGGCCAACCAACAAAAAAACCTTCCATTTCAAGGCCACTTAATATCTCTGGATCATTTGTATATTTAATCATTTTTTGTCCTTTTCTATCCTTAATATAAAAATATTATTCAGCATTATGCTCCAAGTAACAAGAAGTTTATTATTATAAGAACGTCGCACTGGAAAATTTAATCTGGCCACATACAGGTAATTTTTCTCCTATCTATGGCGTCAATCTATGAACGTCCCGGGGGAACATTGTTGCCGATTTAACATTGTCCAAACCAATAACCTTCTGGGTGAGTCGCTCTAAACCCATGCCAAATCCACCATGGGGTAATAATCCATATTTATGTGCAACAGAAAAAAACTCAAACTCTTCAGGTCGCATCCCTCGTTGTTTCATCTTGAGAATCAGCTCATTGTAATCATGAATCCTCTGCCCTCCTGTTGTAATTTCAACTCCCTTGTAAAGAAGGTCAAAACTAAGCGTCTCTTCACTGTTTTCAGGATCATCCTTGGCGTAGAACGGTCTTTTACTTGATGGATAATGAGTTACAAAAACAAACTCTGAGCCAGTCTCTTTTTTTACATACTCACATATTTTATTTTCCTCAAATGGGGAGAGGTCATGTTCTTTCAAATTATCAACTTTATATTCCTTTTTGATAATCTCTTTCACTTCATGAAATTTAAGCACTGGAATTTCACTAAATCCAGATAACTCAACTCCTGATAGCTCCAGCTCATACTGATAATTTTCTTTCAAATTATTAAATGCTGATTGAAGTGCCCCAACTTCAAACTCCATAATCTCATGGAAGCTTTCAATATTTCCAAGTTCAACGTCAACTGAAGTGTATTCACTGAGATGCCTATTGGTATTGTGCTTCTCCGCTCTAAAGACTGGGGCTATCTCAAAAACTCGCTCAAACACTCCCGCGCAAAATTCTTTATAGAACTGGGGACTTTGGGTTAGATATGCCTTCTCACCAAAATATTCAATTTCAAAAATATTTGCTCCTCCCTCTGCTCCTGCCTTAACAATTTTAGGGGTTCTAATTTCAGTACAACCTTCTGCAACAAAGTAATTCCTTAGTCCTTGAACAAGACCTTCTTGAATTTTGAAGATAGCTCTCTCTTTGGGATATCTCATTGAGATCATTCTAAGGTCAAACTTCACATCATTATTGATATTGAGTTTTTTCTTTGTAATGTCGAAGGGCAATGATGCCTCAGGAGTTGAAAGCACTTCAAGCTTCTTTACCTGTATCTCAATGTTTCTTGGAGTTATGAACTTATCTTTTATCTCAGCTTTTTTAACTGTCCCCCAAATATGAACAGCACTTCCCTCTTTAACTTCCCCAAGTTCACCCTCGACAATACACTGTAATATGCCCTTGGCCGTAGATACATGAATAAAGCTGAAATTTCCCAAATCCTTAATTCTATAGACAACACCTTTAAAATCCACATCTTTACCAAGAAATTGTTCAGGTTCTTTGATAAATGGTGCTAATTTCCCACCTACTTTAATTAATTCCATGTCTATCTCCTCGTTTTTGGCAAAAAAAAAGCCCTGCAATTTTGCGGGGCTTATATTTGAACTATTATTTTTTACAGTTGTTTAGCTCAAACACACTCCCCATGAATAATCACAACAATCATCATCATTTCTATCGATGAATTTAACTAAAACGGGTGAATGTAGTTGGCTTTTTACCATTTTCATATCTTCAATATCCGTCATATCGTGATTTATGTCAAATAGTTTTAGGGTACATAAAGTTCTCCACTTTCGACATCAAAAACACTTGTGGCCAATTTCTCCAAAAACACCCGATCATGAGAAACAAATATAATCGTACCTTCAAAATCTTCAAGGGCCTGCTCTATTGCTTCTCTCGCAGCAATCTCCAAATGATTTGTTGGTTCGTCTAAAATAAGAACATTAGCTCCACTCAAGATAGTCTTTACTAATGCGACCTTACTTCTTTCCCCTATGCTTAGAGTATCAATCCTCTGAAAAACTTTATCTTTCTGGAGTCCAAGACAACCAAGCAAGGTTCTGACAGCGGTTTGATTGGATAAATCGCCTCCTAGAACTTCATCGATAATGCTATTTTCAAAATTAAGATTTTCATACTCCTGAGAATAGTAAGAAAATCTCACAGAGGGTGGAAAATAGACTTCTCCAGTAGTGGATTTTTCAAAACCTGTAATAACTTTTAAAAGAGTTGATTTACCGCAACCATTCCTACCAACAAAAGCAATACGACTCCCTCCTTCGACAGATAGATTAACAGATGGAAATAGTTGACTGGAGTACGTCTTTGTAACGTCCTTAATCGATAGCACAACTTTACTCCTGGACTTTTCCTGTGCTGAAAATACCACCTTTCTTTCCTTTTCTATATGAGGCTTCTTTTTCTCCTCTTTTTCGATCATCATCTCCATGCGTTTTTCAACATTTCCAGCCTTCTTCATTGCATGCTTTGAAAAGTTGGTTATTGACTCATACACTGGAGCATATCCATTATTTCCTGTCTGTGGTTGATGCGAAAAGGCCCATTGACGGCGATCTTTCGCGGCTTTTTTTAGCTGCTTGATTTTCTTTTGTTGGTTTATAAATTCTTCCATTAAACGTCTTCTTTCAGTTTCAACCTCCTCTTTATAAAATGAATAATTTCCAGAAAAGATCCTTAGATCCCTGTTATCAATTTCCCAAATCTGATTAACACAACTATCTAGAAATTTGCGATCATGACTGATGATCAAGAAAGGAATCTCAGTATTCTCTAAATAATCCTCAAGCCAGTTCAATGTTTGAATATCAAGATGGTTTGTTGGTTCATCCAGAAGAAGAAAGTCGGGACTGGTTAAAACTATTCTCAAAAGTGCTAATCTTGTTTTTTCTCCACCACTAAAGGTTGAGATAGATCTCTCCAACATCTCCTCACTGAAATCGAACTTTATGATCATTTTTTGTAGTTTAACTTCAAAATCATATCCCCCTAACTCTTCATATTTTGAGAAAACATCTAAATCGTAATCTCCCTGGTTTTCACTGCAGATTTGATCGATCACCTCTTTTAAATGCCAGAGCATGTCTTTGGCACTCCAAAGGTACTCCATTCCCGTTATTGCTTCATCGAATCTTATCTCTTGAGGAAGATGACCTATCAAAACATTGTCTTTAAGTGAGAGATCCCCATGAAAATCAAGTCTATTTCTGAGAATTATTTGAAACAAGGTGGTTTTACCACACCCGTTTTTTCCAACAAGACCGGCCTTGGTGGAATCATTAATTAAAAATGATACCTCTTTTAATAGTCTCGATTCACTGCCATCATATTTAAATGATATTTTATTTCCTTGTGCCAACAGCATAAATTGTTACTCCCGATTTTAAATTGATAAATTGTCATTTTTGGCATCAAGTTGTTGTTATCCACTGATATCTCCTTGTTAAATTTGTAAAAAAAGCAAAAAAAAACCAGGTCAAAGCCTGGGTTTCATATGTATTAAAAATAAAATAAATACTTAGGACACCTAGACCTTACCACTCCTTGAAAAATAATTTGTTGTAATGATCATTGGTATCTCCTGTAAAACTTAAAACAGTGTCGGTTGATTTGACATCTAGGCTTGGTTTTAATTGTCTTTGGGATCAAAGTCAACATGAATTATCTGCATAATGCTCTCAACAACTCGCTGCTCAGGAAAAGTATCACG
>JAGLPP010000221.1 GCA_023137315.1 Bacteriovoracaceae bacterium | reverse complement strand
CTTCCAGTAGAAATTTCTGAGCTTAGGAGAGTTTCAAAGATACTCAAAGGAAATGGTTTCAGTATTTCAAAATTGAGATTAGTACCTCTTGAAAATGCGATACTTTTGGCAGGAATTCCGTCGAGCGCAAGTTTGGAGCTTAGGGATTATTATGCAAAACTACTACTAACATCTAACTGGTCTCTTTATTTAAAGGAAAGGTACGAGGGTTTTGAGATACCTCCTCCAATTTGGCATACGACATTAGTAAGATCGAGAAGAGAATTGGCCTCTGAGGCAGTAAGGGAAATCTATAATAAGTATCGTGATACAAGTTTTGGTGATCTAATTTTTCAAAAAATAGATTTAGTTGCTGCAAATTACAATTGGTCAAAAGTGATGAACATATAAATAAGTTGTGAGGCTACCACATTCTGCCTAAATTAGCGGTATGAAAGGATAGAAGCCACGTACCCATCTGTAGGTAGTAAGGTAAACCAGTTAGTATATCAGAGAGACATTTTTTCAGAGTTTAATTTTTGAGATTGAGGATTGTAGTATGAAAAATATTATTATTGAACCATTTGAGTATTTTGTTGAGATGTATAAATTTAATCATAAGCTAAAGATTAAGGATGCTCGAAAGAGATCAGAGGCGTTAGTAGCATCAAAACCAGAGATATTAACTAAGAATAAAAATTATTTTTATAAAGTTACTGATCAAGACAAGGATACTGCATATTATTGGATATCAAGAAAATCCAGGAAGAAAAACTTTGATTTGATTACACCAATTATTAGAAAAGCATATCTTAAAGAGCAGAACTTGAAAAAAATCATTTTAATTATAAATAAGACTCTCAAAAAATATGATGCAAAGAGAGTAGATATTCATGTGATTAAATTACCAGATAATGCAATAAGGGTTTTTGAGAAAAATGGATATGAAATAAATACCCATCAATTGGTTAAAGAGTTAAAAAAGAAAGACAAAAAAACAAACCAAAGTAATACTAGGTTAGAAAAAATGACCTTGTCCCAGTTCCGAAGCTATAGCAGATTTTTTCTCGACGATACCGAAATGCTTGTAAAGGGTATGGGCATGACAACCAAAGAGGCGAAAAAAAGTCATCAGGAGGTATTTAAGCAATTAGCTCCCAAAGGATTTAATGATAAGAATAATTTCTTTTTAAATATTATTGAACGAAAAAGTCAAAAACGTATAGGCACTCTTTGGCTCATCCGTTTTAATAGAAATGATCAAAAGTTTCTCTTTGTTGCTAATATTATCATTGATAAAAAATGTCGAGGTCAGGGGTTTGGGGAAAGTACCATGAGAAACATTGATAGTTTTGCTCGCAAACATAAATTAGAAGAAATTCAACTGAATGTTTTTGAATACAATGAACCGGCAAGGAAACTCTATGAGAAATGTGGGTTTCATACGCTGTATCGTGGAATGTTTAAAGATTTTTGAAGCGATGTACGTGATGCTTTTCCTGAGCAGTGCGCTTAAAAGGTAT
>JAGLPP010000220.1 GCA_023137315.1 Bacteriovoracaceae bacterium | reverse complement strand
AGAGAAGTTTTGCCACGGTTGTTTCGGCCGCCCAGGAGATGACATCTCGTAGGGTTATTTTTTCAAACCATTCTGTTTGCCAACGGATTTCAGTCCTGTCTTTGTCCAAAACGGTATAAACCTGTTCCATGTAGCTTTGGGCGTTCTTTTCTATATCCTCTCTGGAAAGGCCAGGTCGTGATTCATTTTTGCCGGTCGGATCTCCGATGGATGCTGTGTAGTCACCGATGATAACCACGCCGATGTGTCCAAGATCCTGGAATTGGCGCATCTTGCGGTAAGGGACCAGGTGTCCAAGATGAACATCAGGAGCTGTGGGATCAATTCCACATTTGACCCTGAGTGGCGTATTTGTGGAGATGGATTTTCTTAAAACGGCCTTGAATTCATCAACAGGTACAATTTCAGCGGTTCCATAGGTTAAAATTTCAAACTGTCTTTGAATCTCTTTTTCGACAGTTGGATCGACTTTTTCAGTCATCTCGTCTCTCCCTTTTTTAGGTGCTGTGCTTTTTATACCTTTCTTATTTATTCTTTGCAATGAATTCTCGATGTGATATCACGGCAATTCTTTTTTAACTTCTGGAGATTCCATGGATGAAGGGAAATATTTGATAGAGGTGTCTAAAGAGAGTGTTGGTTTCTGCGCCTCCCATTTTCTGGTTTTCAAATCCGGCCGCAGGGAAAGAATTCACGGACATAATTTCAAGGTCAGGGCCGGCATAACTTCCTCCAAAACCGATTGTGGAATGGTGATGGATTTTTTGGAACTTTCAAAAGAACTCAAGGATGTAGTTGCACCTCTTGATTACAAGATGCTTCTCGCTGGAGATCATGATTCTCTTGAGATTCAAAATCTGGGAAAAGAGGTGATCGTCAAGACACAGGACGGGGAACGCTTCATTTTTCCGGAGGATGATGTCTGTATTTTACCAATAGAGGAGACTACGGCTGAATGTCTGGCACGCTATATTGCGGAAAAACTTCATAAGAAGCTGTCCGGAGTCCTGGCCATGGACAGGTTTTGTGTATCAGTTGAAGAGATGGAAGGCCATAGCGCAAGTTATATGTTGGGAGAGTGATTGATGGATTTTATCGAACTCAAGACAGGTTTGAGTGTTGAAGCGGAAAAAATAGATGCATTTCGTATTGAGAAAAAATTTTCCAGATACATTTATCTGATTGCTGGTGTTCATGGGGATGAAGTGGAAGGGGTTTATGTTTTAAACAGACTTTTTTCATGGCTCAGGGAAAATGAGGATATTGAAATTCCACTGATTGTCCTACCTGTTTTGAATGTTGATGGTTACAGAACATCTTCCCGCGTAAACTCCAACGGAGTTGATCTTAATCGCAACCTTCCTTCCACAAGCTGGAATGAGGTCCATGAGGAAAAAAAATACTTTCCTGGTAAAGAGGCACTGAGCGAACCGGAAAGCAAATATTTTGTAAAAATTCTGGATAAATTTGAGCCTGGACTTATTATCAGTCTTCATTCCTGGAAACCGATTCTTAACTATAATGGTGATTGTCAGGAGCTTGCCGGATATATTGGTGAATTCAATAAATATCCCGTTGAAGGTGATATTGGTTATCCGACTCCCGGATCACTGGGGGATTTTGCTCCTGAAAAATACAATTGTCCGGTTATTACTTATGAACTTCCAAGAATCAGTGATGATAAATCCTTGAAGGATATTTGGGAGGAAAATACGGTTGCACTTAAAAAAATTTTTGAGTCAGAAGTGCTTCATGGTTTTTTGAATTAAAATGGTTTGGCACATCTTTGGAGGATTGATTTATGATGTGGTTTAAAAGAATAGGTTTTTTTGCTTTGGTCAATATTGGTATTTTGCTCATGCTGTCAATTATAATGAGCGTTTTTGGTATTGATCAATATCTTGCAGCACATGGTGGAGGTTATCAGGGACTGTTTATCGTGTGTTTATTGTGGGGAACAGGTGGGGCCTTCATCAGCCTGTGGATATCAAAGTGGATGGCCAAAAAATTCTATGGGTTGCAGATTGTTACAGGGACTGACAGGGACTATTCCGACCTGGTGATGATGGTTCACGGACTTGCACGCAAGGCCGGACTCTCTAAAATGCCCGAGGTTGGAATCTATGATTCTCCAGGTCCAAACGCTTTTGCCACCGGGCCTTCAAAAAATAATTCTCTTGTGGCGGTTTCAACAGGGCTTTTACAGTCCATGAGTCGTGATGAAGTTGAGGGCGTTTTAGGTCATGAGATTTCCCACATCACAAATGGTGATATGGTGACCATGACTCTTGTTCAGGGTGTTCTAAACGCCTTTGTCATGTTTTTTGCCAGAATTGTTGCTGAAATCATCAATAATGTGATGAGAGATGATAATGGAAGGGGGGGACTTGGTTTTTTTGGTTATTATGCGGTGGTTATGTTCATGCAATTTGTTTTTGGAATAATTGCGGCCTTGATTGCCAATTTCTTTTCCCGCTATCGCGAATATAAGGCAGATTCCGGTAGTGCCGGACTGTGCGGAAAGTATAAGATGATTTCCGCTCTTGAGGCATTAAAGAAAAATTATCATATTACAGAGCAGGAAAAACCGGTAAAAGGGATGGCATCTTTCCAGATATCCTCTAAAATGAGTTTTGTAGAGTTTTTTAGTACACATCCGTCATTGGACAAGAGGATTGCGGCCCTTAAAAACAGTTAGAACCCATCTCATAAATAGGAGATTGATTCTAATTTCTCGCGTAGACAAATGCCTTTTCCCTGACAGTGGAAATCTTTGAGAGGGCGGTATTTTTAGACAGCCTCTTTTTTATCTTTTTGGATTTTTTGTACATCTTTGAAAGTGTGTGTCCCAAGGCCTTTCCCAATAATGGTGGAACGGCGTTTCCGATTTGTTTCCACTGTGCCGATATTGGTCCGTAAAATTGGAAATCGTTTGGAAAACTTTGAAGTTTTGCAGCTTCTCTTTGCGAAAGGTACCTTGGCTCTGTTGGATGATAGTAGCTGTACCTACATGTCATGATCGTTGGTGAAGGTTTGGAACGATCGAGTCTTTGATATTTGGTTTGCCGGAATCTATTTTCACGAAGATTTTCCCAGTCAACACCAAGCCTTAAACTTTTTGTGAGGTAATCTTTTTCATCACGCTCGTATCGAATTCCTTTTCCTTCAGGGATGCGCATTAGACGTTTCTTGTCCATGGATGATTTAATTTTGGCTCTTTCAAGGTCGTGGTTATGAATAATTCCTTCGGAGGTTTTTATATCATGAAGAACGTCACCGACGGTGACTGGTGGTATGTAGTTTTTTCTAACAACAGCGTCGTGGTCTTTTTTGGGAAAGATGATTGTTTCGTTGACTCTAGAACCGATAATAATTGTTCTTCTTCTTTTTTCCGGTACCCCGTAGTGATGAGCACTCATGATTTGAAAGTCCAGGTTGTATCCAATGGACGAAAAGCGTTTTAAGATTGCTTTCAATGTTTTTTCATTTTTCTTGGCCACAAGACCGGTCACATTTTCGATAATGATAAATTCGGGTTTTATAATTTTAACGATGCGTACAAACTCAAGAAATAATGAATTTCTTTGATCCATCGGATTCCCCTGGCCGGCAGTGGAAAAACCCTGGCAGGGAGGGCCTCCAATAATGGCGTGAACCTTGTGTTTTCCAATGAAATTTAGAAGTTGTTTTTTTGTAAGCTTTC
>JAGLPP010000022.1 GCA_023137315.1 Bacteriovoracaceae bacterium | reverse complement strand
TATCAGTAGCTGGAGAGAAAGGTTACGAAGCCTGTGCAGGATTTAGGGCTTATCCAGAATCACTTAAAGTTTTAAAAATCGACTAACCTAAAACTCAATATTTATCCCCGTACCTATTTTTATTCCTGTTTTTTCGCTCTTGAAATATTTTCAAGACTCTACTAGAATATGCAAACTTTGCTATACGTCTTTCTATTTCAGAACAATTCTATGTTCTTGGAGTAGATGGCCGAACAAATTAAATTCGAGTTGGAGCAAATTCATTGCTCAGTCCCTTTATATTTCCGTCCTTTTGCCTTCACAAAAAGTAAACGGATACCAAGTCTCCCAAAAATCAATGGCAGCCAGAAAACTTTTATAAGTTCGATTTTTTTTAACTGATGTGGTTACTCTGTTAATTTTCTTTGCTGCATCGAAATAGCTTGATGTTATAATAAAAAAAGTGTGTGGGAAATTATAATTCTAAAATAGTTTAAGGATTATACAATATGTGGGACTTGAAATTGAGCAAGCTAGAAGGACTTTGTCCTAATTGGGTACCATCATGAATAGAAAGTCTGTTATTGGAGATAAGCTCTTGAAAACCAAAAAACATGAAAGAATATGTAGGAGATACAATGAAAAAAAAATTCTTATTAAGTATTGTAGCGGTAACGATTTTTTTACAAGGTTGTGCTGGATTCAGAACAGAAAAATTTGACTTACTAAAGCCATGGGCAAAGGCAAAAGTTGGTACAAGGAAAATTCCAATTGTATATTCAGTGAATTTTAAATCCATAATAAATGGAAAAGCTACTGTACTGAATAAAAAATCCAAAAAAAAAGTTTCAGGAATAATTAGACAGGCCATGGTGGATACAGGAAAGTTTGAAATTAATTCTCCAAACCCAAAATTTCGTCTTGAGTTTGATATAATAAACCATGGAAAATATAGTTTTCCATGGAGTTTTGTTAGTGGTTTTACGTTTGGTCTAATTCCGGCACGTGCAACGGATCGATTTGAAATTAATCTAAAAGTGGTGAACAAAAAGGGAAGCCTTGTCAAAACCACAAAAAAGGAAGACAAGGTTGATACATGGACCCAAACATTATTGATTTTTGCCACACCTTTTATGTGGCCATTCAGTCAGGTTGATAATGCTATTTATGATACAGCCAGAGCGTCTTTGAACTCAGTATTTAAATAATGTGAAAGTTTTTTTTGAGTTATAACATAATTTTTAACATGACATGTGTTCTATTATAACTCTTAGTGCTGCAATCGAAAGGAAATGTTCAAGGTATTACAACCAACCGGACGGATTGAGGAGAAAAAATAATTGATAAAATACCAATATAAATTACCAAAAATCCATATTATTTGTCTAACTCTGCTCATTATATCAGTGCTTGGTTTTATGGGATATACATTTGAGTATTGGTCTGCTGATGACAGCTTCTGGAAAAGATTTATAGTCTTTGCAGTTTTTTCAATACCATTGGCCTGGGTCTTTGGAAAATTTGGCAACTTCAACATGGTCGTTCATTCTTTTCAAGTCCCTCTTTTTAAGCAAAAAAAAACCTTTTAGATATTCACTTTCGCTCATATCTAAAGGTTTTTTTGGTGCCCTAGGGGGGGAGACGCTGTGGGAACTTCTTTCAACGTTTCTGACTTTCAAATCAGTACCAGTGATCTTAAGTATTTATCAATAATTTTAACGTTTTAACTTAATCAAAAGTAGAGAATCTGACTTGTCTCGTTGTTATCTGTTTTAATCTATTTTGAGCCTTTTTCGTTTGGTTTAGCCCTTTTCTAGCCCACAAAAATCCAAATTTAAAAAATGTGATATAATATAACACGAATGTGATAGATAGTATCACATTGTCGCAAGCTCAGCATTGTGTTATAATATGATACAATCGTGATATATACTAACACAAAGGTGTATTATGGAATTATTGGCCGGAATTCTTTCATCTAAATCAAGAGCAACCATATTTGAGACGTTTTTTAGCGGAGAAGAAAAAGAGCACTATTTAAGGGAATTGGAAAGAATAACCAAGCTCAGTACTGCTTCTATTCGTTTTGAAATGAAAAACCTTATTGATCTCGACCTGATAACTACCAGAAGGGATGGCAACAGGCTTTATTATAAGGCAAATATGGATCATCCGCTCTATAACAATATTCAGGGTTTAGTAAATAAAACAAGAGGGCTTCACTTGCAGCTTGAGAAAGTCTTGGGAGGGCATCCGCAAATTGAACTGGCCTTTATATTTGGCTCGTATGCCAAAAAAGATCTTAAGGCCCATAGTGATATAGATTTGTTTATTGTGGGAAGTATAAAAAATATGGATATTTCTGAAATTACTTTTGATTTACAGAAAAAGTTGGGCAGAGAAATAAATTATCATAAATATCCAAAGGCAGAGTTAAAAAAGAAAATTAAGGAAAAAAATCATTTTCTATTATCACTAAAAAATGAGAAGAAGATATTTCTAAAAGGGAATAAAAATGAGTTTAAAAAGTTTTTTCAATGAAAAAAAACTAAAGGCACAAAAAACAAGTGCTTCTGAAATAAGAGATCTGTTTGGAGTCGCTAAAAGAGATCTGACTGATGCAACAAAAGCGAAAGCTCTTTTGTCGTCAGATTGTCTGTTTAGCATTCTCTATAATTCATCACTTAAGCTGTGCACAATTCTTCTTCGAAGTCAGGGATATCGTGCTGGATCACTTGGCCATCACAAGATCACAATTGAGTGCCTTCCTTTCGTTTTGGATAAAAACAAGGCCAAATATGCCAAATATCTGGATACCTGTCGCGTGAAAAGAAATAAGGTCGAATATGACAAGGCCGGAATTATTACCGACGAAGAAGTTGAAGAGCTTTTAGAATTCACTCAAAGCTTTTTGAATGAAGTAGAACAGTGGATGTATGCCAATCACCGCGAGCTTATGGATTTTAAATAGACAATTCTTAATACAGGCGAAATTGTTTTATACTTTTACAGAAGTGAAATATTGAGAATTTTGCAATTTTGCCGGCCACAATTCAGTTGCGAAAAATATTTTTAAACCTACAATTTTGAATTTTTATCTTTTACCGATTTGTGGATTGTGAATCTGGTTCGACTATTTAAATTTACACACTGCTCATGAAAAGTATCACTTTTTAAAAAGCTTTTTTTGGTGGCCCTAAGGGGGGAGACGCTGTGGGAGCTTCTTTCAGCGTTTCTGCTTTTGAAAATAGCACCAGTGATCTTAAGTATTTATCAATAATTTTAACGTTTTAAATTAATCGAAAGTAGAGAATCTGACTTGTCTCGTTGTTATCTGTTTTAATCTATTTTGAGCCTTTTTCGTTTGGTTTAGCCCTTTTTTAGCCCACAAAATCTACGCTGCTTTAAGAATAATTTCCAAACTTTTAAGAATTGTGTTTTCCCAAAATTCCTTCATCACAGGATCAGTTCTAATGCTCAATAATACAATTCTATATAAGGATTCCTCAACGATCTTTCCGGGGCGAATCTTTAACATATCTGCATAGGCCAGAATATCCAACATGCCACTGGGTTTAAATTGAAGTTTTTTTGCATGTTTATCTCCATCAATCAAGGTCAAATAATCACCTGACGCAATAGATTCTTCAATAATTTCCAATATCTCTTCATGGTCTTCCACAACTTCTAAATTAACCATTACCAAGGCCCTAATAAGAAGGGATTGATCAATACCAAGAAATCTTTCGTTCAATTTTTCAATGCAGCCAATTGCATTATCAGAAAGTTGGTATTGTACCTGAAAAAGGTGTCTTTTATTTTTATGCAAGTCAATCAACCACATATTGAATTGTTTCTGTAATTCATCATTCCATAGTATAGAACCACAATCAGCACATGTTTTTGCCTTATAGGGAAAAACCTCGTCTTGAAAAATCCTTTTGTGTTTCTGGCTTTTGTATTTGGTATGGCTGCATTCTTTATTCATAAAATTCTCCAAAAATTCTTTTAATCAATTAATTTAAGTCCCTGGACTTCCCTAAAACTTTGAATCGTGACCCCTTTACGATCACCCCCTTATTGAAGAAATAACCTTTTATAAAATATTTTTTTCTTATCCCAAACATGGAAATTTTAGCTTCAAATTTGAAACATTCATCTTCACCAAGTAAACCGTGAGGGCCAGCTGTACTTTTGCGCTCAATCCATGCAGGTTCAATCTGTCCTTTTACCCTCTTAATAAAGACATTAAATACATCACGAGATTCATTCTGTGGATTATCCCTCTCCCACCAATAATTCAACTCCCCTTTAGAAATGGCGAGTTTTAATATTTTTAGAAAGCTTGCACTTCCATCAGTTAATTTATCATGGAGGGTTTTATTGTTCTCGGACATACAACTCCTGATAATTATTACACCACACATGTGGTAAACACACCACACACCACATGTGTGGTAGACTTTGCCTTTTTTTACCACATATGTGGTAAATGTGGTTTTATTAAGCTATGCTTGCTAGGACTTGTTCCTCCCGCTTCTCGCTTCCCGCTTGTCGCCCCGGAGACGGGGCCATTCACTAGGTCAAACTTCCTGTTTGACCTTCCATATTGAACTTGCCTTTTGGCAACTTCAACATGGTCGTTCATTCTTTTCAAGTCCCTCTTTTAAGCAAAAAAAAACCTTTAGATATTCACTTTCGTTCATATCTAAAGGTTTTTTTTGGTGCCCTAGGGGGGACTTGAACCCCCATGTCCGTAAAGGACGGTGGATTTTGAATCCACTGCGTCTGCCAATTCCGCCACCAGGGCATATACGAAAATTTGCCTCTTCATACTAGGCAAATTGCCGTTAACCGTCAAATAAATACAAATATAGTGCAGTATGAGGAGACAAGGATTAATGTTTGCGATTATAATATGCCAGTTAGTGCCGGGTGTTATAGGGGAGGTGCCCATGAAACATTCTCAATGGAAAAACAAAGTGCATGAAATTTTTCATACATGTCATGAAGAACTTAAGAAAACCACAAAAATTGGAAAAAAGATGCTTTCGGCTTCAAAAATAAATAGCTCTTTGAAGGAAAGCTATGAGGAATTGGGAATATTGACGGCCAAGGCCATGGAAGAAAATGAAATTGTGTGGGAAAACGACAGTGTGAAAAAAATATTGGATACCATCAAAGAATATAAAAAGGATCTTGAGAATTTTGAAGGTGAAGTGAACGAAATAAAATTTTCAAAGACTGATTCCAACGAAAAAAAAAGCGTGGATGACTGATTTTTAGTTATCTATCCGATTAATGATGGATGTGATCATCGAATTTTCCAGTTGATTTGTTCCTGTTCGTTTTTCTGCTGAAACAAAGTGTACGAATTTTACCCATTTGAATTCTTTTATAAGTTTTGGTTTTAGTTTATTCAGTTGACTCTTTTCCTTTTGTTTTTTCAGCTTGTCAATTTTATTAAAAACCATGGTGGTTTCCAGATCGAAATTTTTCAAAAATGATTGAAATTCCATGTCGGGTTTTTGATTTGGATGTCGGGCATCCTGTATATTGATGATAAAGCTTTTTTTCGGGAGATTGCTGAAAAATACATGCATTAACTGATCCCAATTTCGTGACATTTCCTTGGAAATCTCTGCATATCCGTATCCAGGGAGATCAAATAAAAAGAGTTCGGGAAGTGAATCATCTTTTTTTCCGTCACTATTGATTTCAAAAGTGAATATGTTGATTACTTTGGTTCTTCCAGGAGTTCTTGATATTCTCGCAGTGTTTTTTCCAAAAAGGGTGTTTATCAGCGAGGATTTTCCTACATTGGATCTGCCAGCAAATACCAGGCCGATTTTTTCAGAGTTTATTTCAAGCCAGTCTTTAAGTTGATCCGGGTTGCTGATTCCCATTTTAAAAGTTGTTCTGCCTTTTGCAAATTCAAGTGTCATAAGTGGTATGTATCCACGACCGGGGTTTGGAAAAACATCCGATTTAGTTCGAGATGTGATCGTATTTCCAGTTTAAGCAATATTTTGGACTCTTTCAAGGAAACTAAAACTGGCATGTTAATTGAAGATGAGTTTGGTTTAAGGAGGTGTATATGTCAAATCTTGCGCATGATTTTAATTACCACGAAAAACCCTATGGAAATATTGTCGATTTCGGAAAGGAGACCTTGATTTTCAGGGGACTCAGGATGGGAGACTGGCTTGAGATAAAACCAATGCATGGAAGGAAGAAGAAAATTCAACTTAAAAGAACAAAGTATACATTCAAGTCAGGACAGGTTTACGAATGTGTTATTGATAATCATGAGATTATATTACCGGGAATAAAAGGTAGTGATTTTTCCTTTTCATTGGTTTTGTCCTCAAAAGGAAAAAAAGATCATGATGACAGCTCAAGATATTTATTGCGATCCAATATGGAGGCACCTTTTGGTATTAACGGGATGCTTGGTTTTAAAGCATTTGTGGAAAGAGGGGACACAATAGATATGGGGTATAATCGATTAATCTCCTCTAATTCACATTCTTATGATCCGAGAGGGGCATGGAATGAGAGTGCAGAGCTGCTTGGTCAGGATAATCTTCTGAGTTCAACGCTTAGCATTCTTATTGAGGGTGAAACCGGAACAGGAAAAAGTTATCTTGCGAGAAAAATTCATCAGAAAAGTAAAAGAATCGGAAATTTTGTACATATTAATTTATCCTCTTTTTCCGAGAATCTTATTGAGTCAGAATTATTCGGGCATGTTAAAGGGGCCTTTACTGGAGCCATTGGGGCAAAGAAGGGGGCCTTCAGGGAAGCCGATTGGGGAACACTTTTTTTGGATGAAATTGATTCTTTGCCACTGAACATTCAAACAAAATTACTTCTTTTTCTGGATTCCAAGGAGGTTCGTCCAGTTGGTGGGACAAATTCTGTAAAGGCCAATGTTCGTTTGATATTTGCGTCAGGAAGGTCTCTTTTGAAATTGGTTGAAAACGGAACAATGCGAAAAGATTTTTATTTCAGAATTTCTTCTGGCGCCTCAGTATGTCTGGAATCGTTGAGGGTTAAACCACAGAGGATTGAAAAAATATGTGAATGGTTTATGGAAAGGGAGGATGTTGTTATTTCAAGAGATCTTATTTGTTTTTATAAAACTTTGTGCTGGCCAGGTAATATCAGACAACTTCTTGGATACTTGGAAAAAAAGAAAATAATGTCAAAGGGAAAAAAAATTATTTTCGATAAATCAGATGAGGAAATTTCCAATTTTGATGCTGTGGATATTTTAGCAAATAGCGAGGATGAGTATATAACGTGGGAGGAATTGAGATTCAGGTATGCTCATAAGATTTTTATGAATTTGGGGGGCAATATGGAAAAGAGTGCAAATATTCTGGGGATAAGTAAAAATACGTTAAAGGCATGTTTTCGCAAGCGAAAGATTATGCCGCAATAACAGTTTGAAAATGCACTTTTTTGATTTCGCCCTCAATTTTCAATTCTTTTATTAAAATGTTTATCTCATCAATGATTTTCTTCTTGATGATGAGTTTTCCCTCCAGGGTTAAGGGAAAGTCGGGAATGATAGGATGTATGGTGTTGTTTAATCGATCCTTGATGAGATAGCTTTTTTCGTAGAGGAACTGTTTTAAGTATCTGTTGCTGGTTTCGAGTGTTACATCAATCATCAGGGTTCTGACAGAGTTTATGGATTCAATATAGATTGGTAGCGTGATCTCATAGATGTCGATATGCTTTTCCGGTAGTATTCTTTTGAAGTAGCTTGGGCGAGTTCTCGGTGTTTTAATTTTTTGCTCGAATTCCATACGTCCTTTTCCCTCTATCGCAGCACCATAGTAAATCTTTCTCACGTATCCAAAAATTCCCAGCATGATTAGTATGATTGAAGTAAATGTTATAATGACAACAAGCATTGTTTTTGGTTCGAGATTGTTGAACCACGTTTTGAATTTCTCCGATGATGGACCTGTTTTCTTGCCTATTATGGAGGTTGTTTTTGTGGTAAATGTTTTAAGACTGAATTTCTTGATGTTGAAGTTGGAAAAAAATGAAAGTGAGTGTCCGAGAGCTTTATTGAAATTTTGAGAGGGATGCTTCAGACGTTCCACGCCATTTGTGAATTTTTCGTTCAATCCTTTGAATAGTTTCAAGCATATATTCTGCAAGGTCTTGTTTTTTTTGAGAATCCTCTCTTTTTGGATATCAATCTTCTTTTTTATGTATTCGGGAACAACGAGATCATAAAATTTGGCGATGAGTTTAATGATTAAACCGATGAAATTATTTAATAAATTTTGAATTTTTATCCAAAAATTCACTTTAATACCCTGCTAAGTTCATACAACCTTATCGGTTCAGGTCTCTAAATCATTAAAATTTATACGGATGTCTGACAAGGAAGGTCTGGTTCCATGTGGGGCAAAAGTTTCTGGCCATGCTGGAATCATCTGCAAAAAATTATTTTATCCATTCTGAAAACCGAAATGGTTAATTATGATGTCGAGAAACCAATGAAATCAGGATGTATGGTATGAGGACAGCACTAGCTTTAATTGTCGTATTTTTTCTTTTTAATGGTTGCGCATTTGTAAACCGTACATTCGTTGATGAGATGGAAATGGATACGGATGGAATATGGGTGGCAAGCAGGGATTTTCCCATTGTTGCTGGTGATAGTGGGAAAACGTATCGTTCAGATGATGATATTCTTGAGAGAACCCCGGCCTCATTAAGGGAGAGTGATAGTAGGAGGCATCGTGTCTCAATTGTCCGCGAGCTTGCGAGAAAGGAAGAAAAATTGAAGGGACGGGAACATCGGACGTATCAGACGTATCGTGATTATTTTGAAAATGACTCTGAAAGAATTTACTATCTTGATCTTTCTCCGGCAGAACGTGTTTCTTACATAAAGGCTAATTGGCCGGAAACCCCGATTGGCGATATCAGTGCGATAAATAACGATTACGGGAGAAGTGACGGATTAAAGTATCTTTCAAAAGGGGGATATGGGAATAAGGATATTTATCTCGGAATGAGAAAGGATGATGTAGTAGGTTCGTGGGGAAGGCCTGCACGTGTGGATGTCGCAGGAAATCCAAAGTATCAGAATGAACGATGGTCTTTTCATCGTGATGGACGTGTCAGGTATGTTTACTTCGAAAAAGGTGTGGTTCAAGGATGGGCCATAGATTAATTCCTTCTGTTTGTATATTCAATACATTTGTAATGCAACACTCTGAAAACAGGATGCATTTTTGTGGGCTTTGCGATATAAAAAAGATAGATGAAACGAATGAGTTGAACTTTTTATAGGGAGTGGATGTGACAATTCAATCAATGACAGGTTTTGGCCGAGGTGAAATAAGCAACGATAGAATGAGTGCCGTTGTTGAAATAAAAAGTGTTAATAATAGATTTCGTGATATTCGTTTTAGAAATTCATCTTTGCTCTCGCGATATGAATTGGAATTAAAGAATAAAATAGGACAAAAATTCAAGCGGGGATCATTTGATGTTCATATTGTATATAGGAATAACGGACGTGACAGTGGGGTTGATGATCTCGATAACGACAAAATTGCAATATTTTTGAAAAAAATAAAAGATATTTCTGAAAGGGAGCAGATCCCATTACATGTCAGGCCATGCGATTTTTTGAGATCTGAATTTTATGCGGAACGTGATGAGAAGATGGTGGATGAATTAATTTCGGTTGTGGATCAGGCGGCAGACAAGGCCTTGGATTGTTTGCATGATTTCAGGGAAGTTGAAGGGAAGAAGTTGGTTGTAGTCATGAAAGCACATTTGGGGGAATTTAAAACCAACCTTATGAAGGTTGAACAAATGGAAAAATCCAATGAAAGTAGTGTCAAGGAAAGATTGAGAAAGAAATTTCAGGAATTTTCCGTGGACTTGAAGATTGATGAGCCACGTTTTATGCAAGAGGTTGTTTATTATCTTGAAAAACTGGACATCCATGAAGAAATCAACAGAATAAAGTCACATCTCAGTAAATTAACTGCGACACTGAATTCAGTCGGTGAAATTGGAAGACAAATTGATTTTTTAATTCAGGAACTTAATCGTGAAACAAATACGATAGGTTCAAAATCAGGGTTGAATGAGATTTCCGATTGTGTAGTACGAATGAAAATCCAGTTGGAAAAAATCAGGGAACAAGGATTGAATTTGGAGTAGGACGTGGAAAAAGGAAAGGTTATAGTTATAGTTGCTCCTTCTGGTTCTGGAAAAACCACTTTGATACAAAGAATAAAAAAGGAGTTCCCTGAGATTGTTGAATCGATTTCACATACAACCAGACCGATGAGACCTCTGGAAGTCCATGGTGAAAGCTATTTTTTCACAGATGAAAAAAATTTTAATAAAATGGTTGAGAAGAATGAATTTTTGGAGTGGGCGGTTGTTCACGAAAATTATTATGGCACATCCAAGGTGTTTCTTATGAACGAGATCACCGAGGGAAAATCTGTCCTTTGTGATATAGATGTTCAAGGAGCAGATAATGTAAAAGATTTTTTCAAGGATGACTCGATTACTATTTTTATTGCGCCTCCATCAATTGATGAACTCAGGGCAAGATTGGAGGGGCGAGGAACGGAAACAGAGGAAGTGATTAATATAAGGATAAATAATGCCAAGAGAGAACTTCTTCGTAAGGATGATTACGATTATTGTGTTGTAAATGATGATCTGGAGAAAGCTTATGTTGAACTCAAAGAATTGTTTTCGAGGATTATAGAGGAGTAGAATTGGTATATCGAATTAGTTTTGCACATGAAAGGGAATTGCAGGTTGATGAGCTTGAAAGGAGGTTCAAGTCATATTTTCCTGATGCGGATTTCAAGATGTTTCGCAAGGCTTATAATTTTGCAGAGAAAGCACATGAAAATCAAAAGAGAAGTTCGGGAGAAGACTATATCATCCATCCTCTGAATGTTGCTGGAACGCTTATCAAGCTTCGAATGGATATGGATAGTATTATTGCCGGTCTTTTGCATGATGTGGTTGAAGATTGCGGGATTTCTCCAGAGCAAATAGAGAAGGATTTTTCTCCAGATATTGCCATGATTGTTGTTGGCCTGACTAAAATTTCAAAAATAAAGTTTAAAACCAGGGAAGAATCACAGGCGGAAAATTTCAGAAAAATGGTTGTGGCGATGGCAAAGGATCTTCGTGTCATTATCGTCAAACTTGCTGACAGAATGCATAATATGAGAACCCTGCAGTACGTGTCCGACGAACGTCAGAAAAAAATTGCCCAGGAAACGCTGGATATCTACGTTCCATTGGCAAGTCGTCTTGGTATTAATTCGGTAAAGGGAGAACTTGAGGACCTCTGTCTTCGTTTTTTGAAGCCTGATATTTACTACCGTCTTGCAGAAAAGATTGCGAAAAAGAAAAGTGACAGGGAAAAATATATTCGTGAAACAATAGGAGTGGTGAAGGATAAACTTCTTGAATATTCACTTCACGCCGAAGTAAAAGGCAGATCGAAACATTTTTTTTCAATTTACAAAAAGATGAAGGCCCGTGGTGTGGACTTTGAGCAGGTTCAGGATGTTCTGGCATTTAGAGTTGTTGTTGAAAATATTACAGAATGTTACAAGGCGCTGGGAATAATCCACTCTTCATTTACACCGGTTCCTGGAAGATTCAAGGATTATATTGCGATACCAAAGGTAAATAATTATCAAAGTTTGCACTCAACTGTCATAGGGCCCTCTGCTGAAAGAATTGAAATTCAAATACGAACTTTTGAAATGGATGAGGTGGCGGAAAGGGGGGTTGCTGCACATTGGAAATACAAGGAAGGTGCCACTTCCGGTTATAAAAAACTGTTTTGGGTTCAGGAACTTCTGGAATATAACCAGAATGTGGATAGTAATAGTGAATTTATGGATGTCGTCAAGAATGATTTGGATGTTGGGGGAATTTTTATTTTTACTCCAATGGGTGACGTCAAGGAATTAAAATATGGTGCGACCCCTCTTGATTTTTCATATTCAATTCATACAGATATAGGACACCGAACAGTTGGGGCAAAAGTAAATGGAAGGATGGTTCCTCTGCGCCATAAATTAAAGTCAGGTGACTCCGTGGAGATTTTAACCAGCAAAAGTCAGACTCCCTCCAAGGACTGGTTGAATATTGTCAAAACCAGCAGGGCCAAAACAAAAATTCGCCAATGGCTGCTAAAAGTGGAGAGGGATAGTAATAAAGTCAATGGTGTTGAAGTTCTGGAAAAGGTTTTCAGGCTTTTTCGCACGTCTGTAAAAACCATGAAGAAACAAAAAAAAATGTCCGCATTTTTATCTGAATTCAAGGCAAGTAACGAAGATGAACTTTATATCAGTATTGGTTCCGGTAAAGTAAGCGTGAAGGATATTATTGATTTTTTACAACTTTCACAAAAAAGTGATACGCAGGAAATAGAAAAACAGATTGATGAGCTTGATTCCTTATCCCAAAAACTTACAAAAACTGCCAGAAAAAAATCAAATAAGGACAATGCCGTTATTGTAGATGGAATGACTGATGTAATGGTGAGGATGGCAAGATGTTGCAATCCAATTCCAGGTGATCCGATAGTTGGCTATATCACGCGAGGCAGGGGCATCACAGTCCATACGACCAAGTGTACCCGTATTGATTTTGGTGATATTGCGAGACAAGTTGATGTTGAATGGAATGAGGAGTTTGATTTTAAACATCCTGTCAATATAAGGATAATCTCACATGACAAGCCCGGAGTATTAACCAGAATATCCAAATGTATAAATAACATGGATATTAATATAAAAACGGCCTTGGGAAAATCCCTTCCTGATAGCAAGGGAAGTTTTTTATTCGAAGTGGAAGTCAAGGATTATTCCGAACTAATCAAGGTGATTGGTGCGATAGAATCACTGGATGAAATTTTATCAGTTATCAGGGCATAAAAAGCCAATTTTCTTTATTACTCAACTCCCCATAGCATTAAAAATATGTACGTACGAAGTAATTTATATACTTCCTTGATCAGTATTTTGATATTTCTTGGGTTGGAGTAATCTGATTCAATTCCATGGTAATAAAAATGATTGGTGTTTGTCACTGTTCTGATTGTGTTAATGCACAGTCTGATACGCATAATATGATAATCACTTGATATAACAAGAACTCTCTTGAGGGTTGTATTTTTTCTCAGATATTGCAAGGTGGAGATAACATTTTCAACTGTATTGCTGGCAAGGTAATCAATTTCCAGCATGTTGGCATCAAGCATTTGAGATTCTCTGAAGTTCTTTAGAATACTTTCGACTGTATTTTTCGAGTAAACCCCGGTGATAAAGATATGGTTCTGTTTATATTCATCGGCCTTTTTCAAAGCATAACCTATTCGACCGATATCTCCCGTGAACACAACGATAAGTTCCGGGGGATTATTGAAAAGTGCTTTTTCAGCTGTTTTTTTCTCGTTATCGGAAACCCTGATTAAAACCAGACAGAGAATGACATATAGAAACAGAAAAACAGAAAAAATTACAGAAAGATTTTTCAGATAGCGAGTTATTTTTGTCTGCTTGGTTTCGAATATGTATTTGCTTTTAAACATTTGCATGATGATTTTACGTTTTATTAGCCAGCAGCAATCACTTCAATTTCCACTAGTGCTTCCTTTGGGAGAGCGGAAACTTCAACACAGCTTCTTGCTGGATATGGCATTTTGAAGAATTTTTCGTAGGCATTGTTAACCATTTGAAAATTTTTCAGATCGGTAAGGAATATTGTGGTTTTTATTATGTTTTCCTTGTTAAGATTTTGTGATGAAAGAAGTCCTGCGATATTTTTCATGATTTGGTCAAGTTGTCCCTGAAAATCGGTGGCAAGTTCCATTGTTTCAGGATTAAGGCCCAACATTCCAGAAAAGTAATAAACACCGTTATAGTGGACGCCTTGGGAATAAGTACCAACTGCCTTTGGAGCAAGATTTGTTTCAATGATTTTTTGTTGTGTTGTCATGTGTTCCTCCGTTTATTCTGATAGTGGCGTAATTCGTTTACCAAGTTGTTTTATATATGAATCGATGTTATCGATATTTTTTTGGGAAACACCGGAATCAATTGCCGCTTTTGCAACTGCCGGAGCAACGCTGGTCAGGACTCTCGTATCAAATGGCTTTGGTATGAGATAATTGGGGCCGAAAGAAAAGTTCTGACCGCCATAAGCTCTTCTTACTTCATCGGTAATATCTTTTTGTGCAAGATTTG
>JAGLPP010000219.1 GCA_023137315.1 Bacteriovoracaceae bacterium | reverse complement strand
CCATTGTATTTCGTCATTCATCAATTTACGGAGGCAGACAGTTTTCAACCTGCGATCAGGGATGGATCGGATGGTTTGTAAATCAGGCAATAAATATTGAAAGGGGTGATTTAAAGGGGCCCTTTTCAATCTCTGGAACCGGAAGGCAGGTAAGAGACGTATTGTATTCAACGGATTTGATTGACTGCTATTTCAAGGCCGTTGATAATGTTGATCGTTGTTGTGGAGAGGTTTTTAATATTGGTGGTGGCGCGGAAAACAGCCTGTCACTTCTGGAGCTTTTTGAAATTCTTGAATCCGAGCTTGGTATAAAAATGGATTACAAGGAACTTCCATGTAGAAAGAGCGACCAGAAGGTTTTTATAGCGGATATAACAAAGGCGCATGAATATTATGGCTGGCGGCCCGCTGTTGACAAGATTACCGGGATTCGTAATATGATTGATTGGGTTAGAAACATTGTATAGTAGGGGTAAAGTTATGAAAGTATTGATTCTTGCAGGTGGTTACGGAACCAGAATTAGTGAGGAATCCGGAGTCCGGCCGAAACCAATGGTTGAAATCGGCGATAAGCCTATTTTATGGCATATCATGAAGCAATATTCCCACTATGGATTCAATGATTTTGTTATTCTTCTTGGATACAAGGGCGATGTTATCAAGGAATACTTTTTTAATTATTATTTGAACCAGACATCGGTGACACTTGATCTTGCAACCAACACCATGGAAACCATAGAGAGCAAGGTCGAGCCATGGAAAGTTACTCTTCTTGATACCGGCGTAACTACGCTTACTGGTGGAAGGATCAAGCGTGCACAAGATATCGTCGGAAACAATCCATTTCTGCTGACTTACGGTGACGGTGTTTCGGATATCAATATTAATAATCTGGTTGATATTCATGAGAAAAGTAAAAAATTAATTACCATGACCGCCGTGCAACCTGTTGGAAAGTTCGGTGCATTATCATTTGATGATGATAATCAAATTACATCATTCAAGGAAAAACCAAAGGATGAGGCCGGATGGATCAATGGAGGATTTTTTGTTTGTGAACCCAAGGTCTTTGATTATATAGAGGAAGGTGACAAGTCCATTTTTGAACGTGCTCCTCTCGAGGGTTTGGTTGGAGACGGTCATATGAACTGTTATAAGCACCATGGATTTTGGAAAAGCATGGATACACTGGCCGATAAAAACAGTCTTGGTCATATGTTAAAAAATGGTGAGGCAAAATGGAAAGTTTGGTAGAAAAAAGGCTTTTTAAAGGTATTTATCAGGGAAAAAAAGTTTTTGTAACCGGCCATACCGGATTCAAGGGAACATGGTTGTGTCTCTGGCTTAAAAGTCTGGGCGCGGAGGTTATGGGGTATTCTTTGAATCCTCCGACAACACCAAATCATTATGAAGCTCTTGATCTTGGAATTCATTCGACAATAGATGATGTTCGGAATCGTCAGAAGTTAAAAAAAGTCATGGGTGAATTCAGGCCTGATATCGTGTTTCATATGGCGGCACAGCCTTTGGTCCGTCTTTCATATCAGGAACCTGTTGAAACAATGGAAATCAATATTATCGGTACGCTGAATGTTTATGAAGCAGTCAAGAATACGTCATCGGTAAAAGCGATTGTAAGTATCACAACCGACAAGGTTTATGAAAACAAGGAGTGGGTCTGGGGTTATCGTGAAGAGGACGTATTGGGCGGAAAAGATCCATACAGTGCCTCAAAAGCGGCGATGGAAGTTGTAACTTCATCATACAGACATTCTTTTTTTAATTTGAAAGAGTATGGAAAAAGTCACGAAACACTTCTTTCAACAGTCAGGGCCGGAAATGTCATAGGAGGAGGAGATTGGGCACAGGATCGTCTGATTCCTGACATAGTGAAGGCTTCTGTTGCCGGTGAAACTGTTTCGATCAGAAGTCCGTATTCGACACGTCCCTGGCAGCACGTACTGGAACCTCTATCAGGATATCTTCTTTTGGGGCAAAAGCTTCTTGAAAGGGAAATTGGTTTTGCCGATTCAATGAATTTCGGCCCCGCACCTGACGAGGATATTAGTGTGGAAAAAGTTGTGAATATCCTTAAAAAATACTGGAACAGGATCAGCTATAAGATTGAAAGGCCCAAGGATATTTTACATGAGGCAGGTCTTTTAAAATTGGATTGTACCAAGGCAAGGGTTCAATTAAACTGGAATCCTGTTTGGAATGCTGAAAAGGCATTGAGTGAAACGATTGAATGGTACAAAAGTTTTTACGAAAATAACAAGATTGAAAGTTTTAATAATTTGAATGATTTTATCAATGATTCCTCCAAACAAGGGGAAATCTGGACGATAGGTGAATGAGGACAATACTTCTTACAGGAGCGACAGGTTTTTTAGGAAGTCATTTTCTTCATGAGCTTTTAAGGGATGATCAAAATAAACTCATTATAACCAAATTTCATGACATTCACATGAACAGATTGTCCGATATTGAATCACAATTAACGGTGATTAATCTTGGATTGTCGGATTGGGTACAAAGACTATCAGATAACAATATTGATATAATTATTCATTTGGCAACCAATTATGGAAGATCCGAAGAGGACCTGGATACGATCATGGAGGCGAACTTTCATTTTCCGGTGAAGCTTCTTGATTTTGCCGTTAATAATAATGTCAAATATTTCATTAATACCGATACAAGTCTGCCGAAAGAGATAAACAATTATGCCTTGACCAAGAAGAGATTTTTGAAGGAGTTGAAGTCCAGACAGGACAGGATAAAAGTTGTCAATATGGTGTTGGAACACTTTTTCGGCCCGAACGATGGAAAATTTGTCTCAAACATGATGGCCTTGTTAATCAACAAGGTTGATAAAATTGATTTATCGACAGGAACTCCAAAACGCGATTTTTTGCACTATGGGGATATAATTAATGCCTATAAAGTGGTTCTGAACAGTCTTGATTCTTTTGACAAAAAATTTATGGAATTTGAGGTTGGCAGTGGGGTTAATTATTCCATTCGCGAAGTAATGGAACTTATGAAAAAAATCTCAGGTAATAAAAATACAATTCTGAATTGGGGTGCAATACCACAAAGAGATAGTGAATTGATGGAATCCAATGTTTCCATGGACGGTCTCAAAAGTCTTGGATGGAAGCCGTCATGCAGTTTGGAAGAAGGTATTGATCTAATGTTAAAAAAAATGAATGCAGAGGATATCTATTGATGAAATGGGTAAAAACATATCTTGATTCCATGGATGAAAACCGTACCTTCTCCTTTATGCCGGTTTTGGTGGCCGCAATTGTTGTTTATTTTCAACATTCCTGGGTTCGTGGTTTTTTTCAGGATGGATATTTGTATGCAGCTTTTGGGAAGAATGCATCCGATCTTGGATACTGGTTTATAAGTCATCTTTCAAATTCAACATATAATGAATTTTTTCAGCATTCACCGTTCATATTTTCACTTGAGGGAATTTTCTTCAGGATTTTCGGAGCAACATATACAACGGCCAGATTTTATGGCGCAATTTTTACAC
>JAGLPP010000218.1 GCA_023137315.1 Bacteriovoracaceae bacterium | reverse complement strand
ATTAAAAATTAGGAGGTACTATGTTTTTTAATAATTACGACATTGAATATTATTCGCACTATGGACAAATGGGTTGGCAATCAGACCCGGAAGGAGATGGCCCTTCATTTTGGATAATTCTTTTCTGTGTATTGATTATCGGCCTAACTCTTTTTGCCACAGATGTTTTGGCCGGAGTTCCAAGACTTCCTGGCTCTGACCAAATAGACAAATTGCAGGCGGCCGGATCACTTCTTCGCATTATAGATTCATTTCTCTTTAAGTTCGGCGCACGAATTATGGCCGGTTTGGCGGTACTGGCCGGAGGTTGGAGCGTAAAAGAAATGGCCTTTGGCCGCGCAGTGCTTTGTATTATTGCAGCAATTGTCATTGGAACCGCTCCTATGTGGGTTAAAAATATCTTCGAGATGGGTGGGGGAACTCTCTTTTCGATGATTGAGGCCATTCCTGGTGTTTTCTATGCGTAGTTACGATGGACTCAGAGAAAATCACGGAACAAAAGTCAGTCAAACGATAGATTCCCCAATTCTTGTCTTTGACTACTTTGCGCTTTCTGAAATATTTTCAGCACTTTTTGTAGTTCTTCTTTTTGGCATTATCTTTTATTCATGGGGATTGATGTTCGTAATATTGATTTTGGTTCTTGGTGTTGGGCCTGTAGTTCGCCGCCGCTCCAATCGTGGAATATATTTTCATTGGCCATATCGAAGGTTTTACATGGGGTTGCCCGGAATTGTGAATCCTAAAGGTCGAAGAAAATTTTCAGATTAATCACCAACCTACTTTAAGGAAAAATCAATGAAAAAAAATCTTAAAACCAAAGTGGTTTATGTGGTAAATGCGCTCAAAGAAAAAACAAATGTTCATTTGAACCACTTTAAAAATTCAATCAACCAATTAGGAGCAAAAATGATTGGCCCAATCGAAAAAGGACTGGAAAAAGCTGAAATAGCTACACCGGCAATTGGATCATACGAGGGTATTGATCTTACGGTTCTACCCAAGGCCATTGCTTTTAAGGCCGCTCTTCTTAAAGAAAAAATGGCCCTCAAATACGTTCTGGCCGCAGTTCTTTTTTTATTTGTTGCCCATTACATGAGTGCAAGGTTTGAAGTGTCCTCTCTATATAAAAAATTGAGAGAGAAAGAATATATCCTTGCTCCCGGTGTAATGGATTTTACCACTGCGGCACCACAAGCTGTTCCATCGTCCTATGTGAATGATGCCGTAACGGATTTTTTGGCCGATCTTGGAAATATCAACCCTGCTAATGTGGATGAGCAATATCAATCTCTAAAGCGATTTATGTCAAACGAACTCAAAGTTAAGTTCAGTATGGAAACGGCAGAATGGATTGAGCAGATCAAAAGCGAGAACATTTCTCAAATCTTGACAGTGACAGAAAAAGAAATCGTAAGCAATGACAAAGGTGCCTATAAAGTTACTGCGCTTGCCAGAGCTGATTTCTATGCAAGCCAACAGTATTTAGGACATGAAGATCAAGTTATCGAGATGATTCTAAAGCTCGCTCCTCCTGAGAGTGGCAAGCGTTGGTATCTCAAAATCACTTCCTTAACTTGGAATAAGGCCGAAACCTTTAAGATAAAATCTCAACTTCGACGTGGCCAAATTTCAAAGTAGTACCAATCCAATCAACATCAATCATAAGGGAGATATTTCCATGAAAAAAGAATCTGTTAAAATTATTTTAATCCTAATCGGACTTTGTTTGGGATTGGCCCTAACTTTCACCAGTAAAAAATGTAATGCCAGAACGGTTTTTTACGGAAGTGAAACCGAAACTGTTACAGTTGCCTATGGTGGGCCGACAATCTTTCGTTTTAATGAAGAGGTGAAGACCATTTCACAGGTATCTCGTTTTTCGATTACTTCTGCCGATTCGCAAAATCCAAACTATACGACTCTATCCGTGAATCCACGATTTACCAGAGGATC
>JAGLPP010000217.1 GCA_023137315.1 Bacteriovoracaceae bacterium | reverse complement strand
GAGCAAGTCGCAAAAGAAATTAGAAAACTTGCCAGAATGTTTAAAAATGTAAAAGTCATTACAATATGTGGTGGAGTGGCAGAAATACACCAGGAAAAATCTCTTTCCCATGGTGCTCATATTATTGTTGGAACACCAGGAAGAGTTTTACGTCTGTTAAAAAAAGATTTGTTAAATCTACGAATGATTAAAAAATTTATTTTAGATGAAGGCGATAGAATGCTGGATATGGGCTTTAATGATGATATAATGGATATTGCATCCTATTTACCAACAAACAGGCAGTCTTTGTTGTTTTCAGCAACATATCCCGATGAGATAAAAGAATTAAGTGAAAGTATTCAAAAGGATGCTGTTGAAGTAAAAGTTGATATCGAACACAGTCCCAATATTATAAATCAAATTTTTTATGAACTTGAAAGGCATCAGGATAAAGAGGAAGCTTTATTGAAAATATTGGGTAATTATAAGCCTGATAGATTAATCGTTTTTTGCAAGACCAAACAAATTACCAGCGATGTCGCAAAATTTTTAAATAGAAGTGGTATATTTGCAGCAGGTATTCATGGAGACCTTCAGCAAAATGAAAGAACTGCAGTTTTGACAAAATTTTCAAACAGAAGTCTTTCTGTTTTAGTGGCAACAGATGTTGCTGCGAGAGGTTTGGATATTCAAGAATTGGCAGCAGTAATTAATTATGATTTACCAACAGATCCTGAAATTTATATTCATCGCGTAGGGCGAACGGGACGTGCTGGCAGAAATGGATTGGCATTTAGTTTTTTTATCAAAAAGAATCGTTATAAGCTTGATGTTATTGAAAAATTAATTCATGAAAAATGTAAAGTAGGGGATATTTCGGAGTTATCCACTGCTGATAAATATGACCTGATTCCACCTATGAAAACAATGTATATAAGTGGAGGTAAAAAGAATAACTTAAGACCTGGCGATATTCTTGGTGCTCTCGTTGGTGAAGCGGGTATCGATTCAAATGATGTTGGAGATATATCGATTTTTAATATTTTAAGTTACGTGGCCATAAAAAATGAAAGCATAAAACAGGCCATTGGCAAACTTAAGGCCGGAAAAATAAAAAATAGAAAATTTAAAGTGGGATTGGTCTGATGCAAATATTAAGCTTGGAAGGCAGGGAATTTATACAATTATGTGATCTTTTAAAGAGAGTCGGTCTTTGTGAAACCGGTGGACATGCTAAAATGGTCATTGCTGAAGGTTTGGTTAAAGTTGATGGCAAAGTTGAACTTCGGAAACGATGTAAAATCAGGGCCGGTCAAATAGTTGAGTTTGAAGGACAAAAAGCGAAGGTTAGTCCGGAAAAATAAAGCATAAATTATGGAATGATTATGAAACTGGTGTTTTTCTCTGACACTCATGGAATGCATGAAGACGTTCAATTACCATTAGGTGACATTCTTGTTTTTTGTGGTGATATGTGTCGTCGAAGTAAACTTGAAGATGTCAGTGATTTTTCAAATTATATAAAAAAGCAATCTCACAAATATAAAATCGTGATTGCCGGGAATCATGATTTTCCCTTTGAAAATGAAGATAAAATTCGAGCTGAGAAGTTAATTACTGACTCAGGGGCAATCTATTTGAATGATTCTGGTACATCAATTGAGGGGATAAGTTTTTGGGGATCTCCTGTTCAACCAGAGTTTATGAGTTGGGCATTTAACAGGTCGAGAGGCGATGATATTAAAAGACACTGGGAAAAGATTCCTCACAATACAGATGTTTTGGTAACCCATGGACCTCCTTGTGGAATCCTGGATAAACTCAGGCCATCTGGAATTAATGTTGGTTGTGAAGACCTTTTAGAAAAAGTACTGGAGGTAATGCCTGCAATTCATGCTTTTGGACATATACATGAAGGATATGGTGTTAAAAAGAAAGGGCATACCATTTTTGTGAATGCATGCAATTTGGATGAAAGATATCAATGCGTAAACAATGCGATTGAATTGGAAATATGGCCAAAATGTGGTAAAACTATACCGGAATAGTGAAGGAAACGGTGGTTCCTTTACCCTGAGATGATGCTATTGAGATATCTCCCCTATATGACTCAATCATTCTTTTTGCCGAATAAAGTCCAAGTCCTGTTCCGACTGGTTTGTTACCACCTTCCTTGTATGTTTTAGTGGTAAATAGCGGATCAAATATCTTGTTCAAGTTATTTTGTGAAATACCACAACCGGTATCTGAGATTTCCACTTTGACGCGTTTATTCTGAGATGATGTTTTAATTAACAGTTCTCTTGTTTCACGTCCGATCATTGAGTCTATTGCATTTTCAAGTATGTTCCCAGTTATTTGATTGAAATGATTTGGAACTGCCAAAACTGGTTTGATATCATTTAGTTCAAGTTTTAGATTAACTTCATTTTTAAAAAAGGGGCGTATCTTAAACAGTTCCAATTCCTCTATTAGGATGTCATTTATGTTGGTTTCCTGTAGAGATTCATTATAGTTTGTTCTGGTTTTTTTTAAAATTGATCCGATTGTTTGTTTTATTTTGTTGGATGCTGATATTAATTTTTTAACATTTTTGTCATGTGGATACGTTTTTAATAGCATTTCAGCTCGTGTTAATAATGATGTAAGTGGATTATTCAGGTTATGAATAATCTCAGATGTGTTCATGCCAATAAAGGCCATGTTCATTGAATTTGCAAGTTGTTCTGACCTGGCCTTAACCACTTTTTTCAAATGATTGTTAAATAAATGTATGACAAAAATTACAACTAAAAGACAAAATAGCAGGATGTACATCCAGAAAGGAATTATTAGAGATTCTTTTTGTGTTATCCATTTATTTAACGTTTTGTAATATGCCGATTTTTTATCATTCTTTAGCAGAATAAGATATTTGTCGATAGTGTTCAATAATTTTTTATTTCCTCGTTTGGGGATAATGTAGTGTAGATTAGTTGGAGATAATGCAATATTTGTTTTGATCATGTTGTATTTTTTTTCATTTTCTTTTCCGATGAATTTGTTGACAACAATTGTATCGACTTTTCCGTTGCCGACGGATGAAAACATTTCTTCAAAAGAATCAAAATAAACATATTTGGGTTTAAAACCATAACCTGCTGTAATATTCTTGATTTTGTTCATTTGTATTGAACCTTTTAAAATCCCTATTGTTTTATCAGACAGGTCAATAAATGAATTAATAATTAATTTTCTTCTCCTGTATATACGTGACCATGAAAATAGTGCAACCTCCTTGTTAAAGATGAACTTTTTCTCTCTTTTTTTTGAAAAGGCCACATCCAAAAATAAATCCAGCTCCCCTTTTTCAACCATGTTGAGGCAATTATTCCAATTGCACTCTACATAGTTTAATTGCCATTTTTCCTTTTTTGCAATATGTTCAAGCAGGTCAACAAAGAAACCTCCTGGTTTCTTATTTTCATCAATAAATACTTTTGGCAGATTTTGATAAACGCCAACATTTATCTGATAGCATTCAGCATTTGATATTATTGTTAAACAACCAATGATAATCAGGAATAATTTATACATTGGTTTACTCTTTCTTGTAAGTATCAATTGTGATAGTTCCACCGCATCCACCATGATTCAAATTATACTCATATTTTTTAAAAAAAGATCAAAAGTAAATTTTTTCCACTAGTTGACGATACGGTTATGCATGAATTTGTGGAGGAAATTATGGGATTAAGGTATAGGTTATTTCTTGTTATAGCTTTTTGCCTGGTTGTCGGTGTAATTAGCTATATCGGTCCGATTGGTGAACCGAATCGAAGAGAATTGGCGTCAATATCATACCATCAAACTCGGTTAAAAAATATTCTTGTTTATTATGGATGGCCTAGTTCCCTGAATTCTGCAACATTTCGTTGGAATAAGAACAAGGTTGTAAAATTTCTTAATCAGTATGA
>JAGLPP010000216.1 GCA_023137315.1 Bacteriovoracaceae bacterium | reverse complement strand
GGAAGATTTATTATAAATAAAAGAAACAAACGGTTTATAGTATCACCTATTATAAATGACCAAAAAGCAGGGTTAAAACTTAGTTTTGTTTTCTAATATCAAAAAATAAGTATCTCTCAAAGCAGTAAGATGTAATTCATCTTAGATCTGTGATCAATAATGTCCAGGTATCATCTTCATCATACAATTGATACAATTTTCCGTTTTTTATATCAAACGGATAGAACTGGAATGCATTTTGCTCAATATTTTCCTGAAAGAAAGTCTTAATGTGTTTTCCATCCAGATCAAACTGATGGATCTCAGATTTATTCCCCTTTTTTACGAATGTGAATATATATATATTACTATCTCTGATGATATAGTCCCTGATAATGGTAAAATATTTCGGGAAATCCAGTTGTTTTTTTACCCGTTCAAACTCCTGTCTGGCCCTCAGTTTCAATATTTCAAAAAACCGGTTTTTATACTCATCAGTAACCTGTACTTTTTTGTATCCCGGGATTAGGGAATGAACATCCCATTGAAACAATTTTTTCCCTTTGCTATCAAATACAAGGAGCTCATTGTCAAGCTCTTCACAGAATATTTTATTATCAAACACTCTGAATTTCGGAAATCCCCAGTCAAGGGCATTAATCCTTTTCTTCCCGCGTTGTTCATTCCTGCTCAGGAATCCTATAGTTTTTATTTTATTCAATTTGGAATCATAAAGGTTTAATGAATATTTTAATGCTTTTTCACTTCGGTCCATACCGGTATTTACATAATTCTTCCCTATCGGCAGAAACGGACCCAGATTTGCAGATTTTGAGTTCATCTCTTTCAAATAAATCCCCTCTTTTGTAAAAAATGTAACCCTGGAGACACTGTTCACAAATAAATGGTCAGGAGTAAGAGTCATATTGGCATATCTTTTAAACTCTTTTGGCCCCTCCCCGCTTTTTCCAAACTTTTTCTTTAAATGATAATCAGTTAATGAATAAATATAAATGGTTGTCCCATCCGATATATATAAATTCTTGTTTTCAGGATCAACAAGGATTTGACCGGGATTGGCCAATTCAGGAAATTCTACGGTTTTCTGTCCGCTGAGAGTTACTGCAAAGATCAACAATGTAAATACAACAAGATATTTTTTCATTCATTCCCCCAAATGTATTCTAAACTTCACAAGATTGTTTTAAAAGTTTAATAATGGTTTTAAACGATTCTTCTCTCAGCTTTGTTCCATTTTTTTAGGTTTTAAATTATTTGCATTGCAAAAGTATTTTATGTGCTTGGCGTACTAAAATCGCTACTCAAGTGGACGGTTCCACTTCGTGTCAATGGCACTTGCTCGTCGAAAAAACAAAGCAGATCCAAGCCACAGCGTGGCGAAGGACACATCCAATACCAAATTGAAGCCCAAACCGGCGATCAATGCGATCACACCGACCAACATCTGAGCAAGTGCCGTTGCAAACAACGCACGTGCCATTCCATGTGGCCTGAAGCGTGCGATGAGAGAACCGATGATTCCGACGATGATCACTCCACCATACATCAGGTTGGCGGGGTTGTCCTC
>JAGLPP010000215.1 GCA_023137315.1 Bacteriovoracaceae bacterium | reverse complement strand
CGCTGGCACCCCTTGTGGCAAAAAGAAGGTTCGTTGCAGTTACGACAAGAGTTTCGTCCAGTTCGTAAATATCATCATTAACAAGAGCTATAGTGACAGTTGCTATCAGTTCGTTTGCTGCAACAATAAAATTCGTGGCAGAAATGGTGTAATCACCATATTCCGTCGCAGTCCCTGTAATCAGAAGATCCCCTGTCACCGTTGCCTCGGAAGTCGCACTTAGTGTAAGACTGGCCGTAATCGTCGTCGCATCCCACTCGCTTTGTGAAGTTGGAAGATAAACAGTAAGCGTCGGAGTTGCATCGTCACTGACAATGGTTATCGTGTGAGTCGCATCAGACGACACTGTTGCGTTGGTGGGAGCACCTATTTCAAGAATAATGGTTTCATTTAATTCAAAGACCGTATCATCCACGATCATTGCGCTTGTTGCAGTCGTTGTATTACCGGCCGGTATTAAAAGACTGACACCACTAAACATATGATCGGCAGTCGCTCCGTAAGTTGCAGTTGACGTTCCGGAAAGGGTGATTGGAACAGTTATATCCTTGGCGGAGACACCGCTGATAGCAACACTGACAGTGGCATATCCGGTTACCTCCGAGACCGCCTGATTTGTCGGAGAAAATGATACGACGGGTGGGGCATCATCGTCGACAATGGTCACCGATGCAGTATGAGTCAGAGTTGAACCGGCCGTCATTGGATGGAGATTTGTCAAAACCATCTCAATCATCTCGTCGGTTTCATCAATAGCATCATTTATTATCTGCAAGGTGGCAACTGTTGAAATACTGCCGGCAGGAATCAATACATCGACCCCTGCAAGAGTAAAATCAGTATCCAAAACGGCGGTGGAACCGGAAAGGGAAATACTGGCCGTCGTGTCCAGTGGGCATGTTGAGGTAATGCTAACAGTTGCCACAAAAGTTGTTATATCGTTTTCAAGAATAGATGATGTTGAGGTTATTGTAATTGCCGGCCGAAGTTCGTCGTCCTCAATAGTTACACTGTGGGAGCTTATTGAACCAAGTGTTGCATCACTGATTGTACCGAGAGACAAAACAATGGATTCATCAAGTTCATAATCGCCGTCATCGACGATCGAGATAGTCACAGTATCAGTCACAATTCCGGCCGTCATGGAGAATGTACCGGTAGCAATTGCGTAATCAACTCCACTGGAAGCGGCACTGCCCGAAAGAGTGAACGGTACATCAATATCGATACCGCTAATAGCAGAAAGTTGTACTGTTGCCGAAATAATTCCAGCACTTTCAGAAGCTGTCTGTGTTGCAGAGATAAAATTGATCTCCGGCTTATTATCAGAATCATTGGCGGCAATGACAACTGTTTGCGATGCCATAGCACCCAAATTTCCCCCACTCACAGACGTAATACTGAAATAGAAATACTCTGAATTTTCATTAACCACATCATCAGTAATCAACACGTTAATCGGATAGCTGAGATAACCAGCCGGAATAATCGCACTTCCAAAATTCGTTGTATAGTCACTTCCGGCGAGAGCGGTGCCGTCGCTCAAAACGAAATTCACAGTAACGTCTCTTTGAACCATGGTCGAAAGGGAAACAACCACCTGCGCGGTTCCAACATCCTCGTAAACAATCTGTGAGGCATTTTGAATATTAACATCAACTGAAATTTCATCTGGTGGCACAGGAAGAGGCTTTTTTTGCACGAGTGACGGTCTGAGACACCCGCACAGCAACAGAAAAATCACAATCATTGTTAGATTGATCAGTTTATTCATTATAGTAATTTTCCCTTTCCAACAAAAACCAAATATATTCCCTGACTTAAACCTTTTCGGTGCAAAAACTGAAATAATTTAGCATTTCTGACTTTTTTACTCTGTTTTTACTCTATCTTGATTTTAAACCTGTTCAGAATATTGGAAGCAAGTAATTTACTATCAATAATTTACCTTAAATTTCGAGATGTTATGCACACAAATTCATGACATCAAAAAAACTTTTGATAAGACTTGCATATTTTGCCAATAATTGGAGGCAATGCCTGGCAGTAATGCAACTTTTTAATCTTCTTGATAAATAGTTATTCTTTCTGCGTATTTTCGCAAATTACGATAATAGATATTTTTATCCGGAGTAGCTGTTTTCCGGATAATTTCTCTGCTTTTTCCTGTATAAATATAGTGAATGAAATCAAACAGATTATCATCAGTAATATCAGGATTAAGCTTCCTTTTGGCCTTTAAAAATGAGACTTTTCAGATAGAATAAATATAGTAATCTGTAGTTACTTTCAAAAATCACTGAACAATATAAGCCAGTTATGAGGCCCTCAGCACCACCACCACATAGGAATTTCAGGGTCATTTGCTTTAACGAGAATAGAGCACTAAAAGGTAGAATATGCAAAATGCGATAAATGCCATCTCTTCCCAATTGGGCGGGGAAAATTTTGAAAAATGTACCTTTTCTTCACCTGTAAATAAATCCGGTGAGCTTCATAGTGTTATTATCAATAAGGTTAGTAACTCTTCTGAAATCAAAGTTGAGCTTCGTTTACAAAAACATAATGACATCAAAACAATCTTAAAAAAAGATTTCATAGAGAGAGATCTTCCTGAGTATTTACAGCAATTCAAACAATGCCTAATTAGAAGTGAATCATCAGAAACTCAAATACTTTTAAATAAAAAATTGAAATCAAAAATACTGACAAAATCATTAGAAAAAAATGAAACTAATAAGAATCATAATCGTCAGAAGAATTACCTCATTCCTGATGGTGAAGTCTGCCCCTTCCTAATTGCCATCGGTGTTATGGATAATGGGGGGAGGGTTAAATCAAATCATTACAAAAAATTCCGACAAATTAATCGTTTCTTAGAACTTGTTGATGATTTATATAAAGCCCCGGATATTAAAGAGTTTCATGCTGTTGATTTTGGCTGTGGTAAATCCTATCTAACTTTCGCTTTATATCATTACTTTAAAAATATTAAAAAAATTAAGATTAAAATTACCGGTATAGATCTTAAGCAGGAAGTTATCGATCATTGTAATAAAATTGCAGTTAATTTATCATTTGATCAACTTCATTTTGCTCATGGATTTATTCATAATTTCAAAACTGATGACCCGGTTGATTTTGTAGTGACATTGCATGCCTGTGATACTGCAACAGATGATGCTATCTTATTTTCCTTGAGACATCATGCAAAACAAATGATGTTCGTACCTTGCTGCCAGCATGAACTCAATAATCAGTTAAAAAATGATGAATCAGCAATATTATTAAAACACGGAATTTTTCGTGATCGTATGACTGCTCTGGTAACAGATACTATGAGGACGCAGTTACTCGAAGTATGTGGTTATAAAGTTCAGAGTATGGAGTTTATAAGCCTTGAGCATACAGCAAAAAATATTTTGCTTCGTTGTTCAAAAGTTACAAGAGATAAAAAACAAACCGATGAGTCACTAAGTAAATATAGAGATTTTAAGAAGCAATGGAATATAAATCCTTATTTAGAAAAACAATTATTAATTGAAAAAATCATTGAAGCTTAAGCCGAACTTAATGATCTACAACAATATCTCTTTATAAAGATTCACAATAGGAACAACCGATTTATCACTTTTCATTTTTCTTTCGTAATAATTAATTAAATTCTTTATATAACTTTGGTGTTCAGAGTCGCTTGTGTTGAATATTGAGGAGCCAACTGGATGAATATCCTCTCCTGGATTTTTGCTTAAAAGAAAAATTTCGTAACCAATTCCTTTATCAACGACTAAAACTTCATTTTTAGATTTAAAGTCATTTTGTTTTAAGAATTCTCTTAATTGATAAATGTGACTTTTTTATTAAAATATCTGTTTTAAAGCTTTAAAAAGACAAAGGATCGTTTAAAAAAAATACTATCATCTCGAATTTGCTTCACTTCTCCAGCGAAGAAGCCATGAGTTACTAAACAATGGATACCGTCTTACCAAAGTTGGGTGGCACTTTTCCTTGCTAAAATCATCCATGTCTTAATGTATGAAGAAGTTTGTAAAGATGGGCCGCTGTTTTGTCTGCAAGATCAATGATGTCGTGATGTGCATTTGTAATGTCAAGTATTGCCTGAACTTCCCTGAGACTTCCAAAAGCAATGTCAAAAAATCGACGTTGATCTTTCATGGTTCTTCGTCCGCGACCTTCTGATAAATTCAGGGCCACACTGCTGGAAGCACGATTGATCTGATCCTGCAAATGACGTTCAAGTTTTAATTTCAAACATTTTCTGTAAAGCTGGACTGCGAGTTTGTACGATCTAAAGTTTTGCATTGAAATCCTCCTAAAAAAAATTGTTCTCACTTAAAGGTGGAGCAATTTTTTTTTCAGGGGGATGAAATGCAAAACGCGGAAGCGGATAGCGGTATTTCTGCTATCAGAAACGG
>JAGLPP010000214.1 GCA_023137315.1 Bacteriovoracaceae bacterium | reverse complement strand
TTCTCCCGGATAAGTAAAAGTTTTCCTGAAAAAATCAATGTGATCTGGCATCCTCAATAGTCTATAAGGGCGTACCGATAAATCGTTATGATGGTTGTGAGGTTTGTTGTCATCCTTATGTGCTTGTTATTCATGGTCAGGTTTGCGTATGCAAGCCACAGTCGGACACTTCATATCGATGAAAATCTGAATTGGAATGAAAACTGGGTCAGAAGAAAAATGAGTGATGATGAAAACATCCTTCGTCTTCTTCGAATTCTCAAGCGTTCGGATATTGGAGCTGGAATTATTCGCATGGCCAGAAGCAGGGCACACAAAAGAGGCAGTACACTTTTGGATGTGATTAATATCGGGGAGGGGTCCACCGCTGATACAACCTTGATACGAAAATTTTTTCCGGATAACCCTGAGCAGATTATTTATGAGGTGAGGGCCAGTGTCTACATTAATCGCCATCTTCCGCTTATGGACGCTGTTTTGGATCTTTCCCACGAATTAACACACTTTATTTACAGACCACCATTTAATCCATATAAGGACGATTTTAATCTTGAAAAATTCGTTCGTTCCATTATTGAAGGAAAGGGCGGGGAGGTTGACGCCTACATGGCCGAGTGTAACGTATTACGTGAGATCTTCAGTGATTCAAATCGCTACCATGCAAATTGTGAAAGATTGATTGATCCTTCTACTGGAACTTTTTCGCGCGAAAGGGGGGCCGAGCTTTTTTATCGTACAGGAAAACATCTTGAGGCCGTCAAAATGGCAATGAGTGAACAAAATACATCATTGGATAATTTTCCATATTTAAGTAATGAGGAAGCCGTTTATATTTCCTCCGCCTATGGCGTTCCCTACCCAATGGCCGCCGTCATGGAGTACAACAATATCATGACCAGGGTTTGCTTTAACGATAAAAAACGTCTTTTTATCGTTAAGAATAAAATAAAAAGGCTTCCTGCATCCATTCAGAAAAATTCCAAGGTAAGAACATTTAATAGTATGCTTCAGTCCTTCAATGTTCGTTGCAAGGCACTTTAATTATAAATATTGAGTGACGTATCTGTGTGCGAAAGATTGCTGTAGGTCTGTTTTTTGGGTAATGTGATATTGAAGCAAGTGTGTTTTTGCGACTTATCAAATTCCAGTGTGCCGTTATGATCTTCAATAAATGATCTGGAAACGGTCAGTCCAAGTCCGTGTCCACCGTAATTCTCTTTTGTTGAAAAGTAGGGATCGAAAATCCTGTCAACGATATCGGCATGGATTCCGTTGCCACAATCAATGACTGAAATTCTTATATTTTCGTCAAGTTCCACAATTTCAATTTTAATCCATTTTTCATCATGTTTGTTGATAGTGAGCGCGTCTATTGAGTTGTACAAAAGGTTCAAAAGTGCTTCAGTAACCAGTGAAGTGTGGCAGTCAATTGTCAGATCTGTCAGAAGTTTATTTTCAATAATCAGATTGATATTTTCCCTTTGTAATTTTTCTTTTACAAAGTTCATGCCGTTATCAAGAAGATCTGTGATATTGATGTTGTTGATACGACCCATCGTGGAGTTTTGTACAAGGGACTGCATGTTTTTTACGACCGAGGAAACCTTGTTAATCATGATATCTATATTGTCGACCGTATCTTTTATGTAGGTAAGATCGTTATTTTCGCTGATATTTGTAATTTTACCCAGTTTTTTGTTGAAGTTGTTAATCATGGCCATTGGATCATTAATTTCGTCTGAAATACACCTGCAAAGAACATTCATAGATGCGAATCTTGAGGACACGGCCAGTTTTTTTTCACGTTTTGATATTTCGTTCAGGGCCCCCTTGTATTGGATTATGCGCCACAACCCATGAAGTAGTAAAGAGAGCTGTTTTATGTCGGATGTGTCATAATCCTCCAGTTTATTGGCTACAGCCCCCAGCATGACCACTTCTCCATTCTCAGCAACTGGAACGCAGGTAAAATTGCTGATGTCGACATGTCCCTCGGGGTATTGAAATTTGTGTTCAGTTGAATTATTTACAGTAACCGGTTTTTGAGTCTTAACCGCAGAATGCATGATTCCATAAGTTTTAAAGTTTTTCAGAATCTCTTCGTGATTTTTGATTCTGCAACCATCGATAACATTTTTTGTTGTGGAATAAAGACTCAGATTATTTTCCTCATTGATGAGAAAAATAAGACCGTATTCACTTTGTGTAAGTGCGGCTATCTCATTGACGGCATAGTCAGTAATTTCCCTTAACGGGGCATCAATCATTTTATTGAATTTCAAGAGGCTTTCAAGTCTTGTCTCATTGAGCTGCAAGGCCCTCTTGTATTTGGTGAAATCAATCAGAACGAGCATCGTTGCTCCGTTTGGAAGTTTCGCATATTGCATGACTGCCGTCGTAAAATGAATAGTGGTGCCGCTTTTGGTTTTGCAGACAATATCAATATGTTTGTATGGGTTTTTTCCGTTTGAAACATCCTTTATGGATTTGTGGACTTTTTTTGTGGAGTCTGTATTTGAAATACTGGCGAGGTTAAGGCCGGTAAGATCGTCTTTTTTGTATTCAAGAAGTTTACATAAATTTTTGTTGGAAAAGGTTATATTCAGTTCTGCATCTACAACAAGAATATTCAGTGTGTTTCCAATGATATCAATCGAGTGTGAATAGAGGACTTCCGGTTTTAAACAATCGTCTCGTTTTTGGAGTTCCTCTGTCTGTGTTTTAATCTTTTCCTGTTCTACAAGCTCAAGGAAATTTGAAGGAAGAATTTCCAAAACCTCACATATTTTATTTATTGTTTTCAGACTTGGGGATCTTAGTTCTCTTTCAAGGAGACTGATATATGTTCTTGCCAGATTGGCCTCCAGTGAAAGTTTTTCCTGCGAAATTCGCTTACTGGTTCTGAGTTTACGAAGAATTTTTGCAAATT
>JAGLPP010000213.1 GCA_023137315.1 Bacteriovoracaceae bacterium | reverse complement strand
TTTGTGACAGTTACTATTTTCAAAATATTAAAAATATCCCCTAATTCCGCGAGGTTATTAACTCTCCGACCAAAAAGCTATGAAAAACAGGCCCATCTGTGTTAAAATTTACACTAAACAAAGATACGGTATTAAATATGGAAGACATACTTGAGTTATCGCTTCTTGATAACCTTATTGAATCGATTCTTCTTGTGGATATGGAAGGAGAGATTATCTATTACAACAGGGCATTTCTTATTTTGACAAAATCCTCACCACGAAGGGTAATCACGGACACCAATATCGACCAACTTATAAATTTCTCAGAGTTAAATATCAAAGAAGCAATCAACAGATGTTCCAGTGAGGAACAAACCATTGTAGTTGGTGAAAGATATGCATTGATTCAACATACCGGCAAAAATGTCTATCTTGAGATCAGATGTGTTCCCGTAGGTCGTCACAAGGCCCTTGTTTGCTTCCGGGATCTTTCCATTGAAAAAAGTCTTCATGATAAATACAAAAAGAGTCAAAGCAGATTAAAGGAGTTGGAGAGCGGTAGTACACCCAAAACACCACCAGTACCGGAGAAAAACAACAGCGAAAAGAGCAGTTAGTTTTCCTCGAGTGCCACCCATGAGTAAGTTACACCTCGCATAATTTCTTGCCTGTTTTTTCCTGCAAAAAGAATGTACTATAATATCTGATTATGCATTTAAAAAAAATAAAACTGAATTCATTACTGGTTGTCTTTATCGCTTTAATCCTGGCACATTCATATGCATTGTCATCCGACAAAGATTTAAAAATATACGTAATAAGAAAAGACGATAACTTTAAATCCATCGTGGAAAAAATTCATTCAAGCGGCCCATACAGAAATCAAAAATTTGAAGATTTTGTAAACACGGTAAAGGATTGGAACAGACACGTTGAAAATTTTGAAAATCTGAAAGACGGAGACACCATTTACGTCAGTTCCCCATTCCCACCACATATCGATTATAAATATGCTCCAAACCCAAAACAGATTGAAAGTCGAAGCAACGTTGTAACTGTACCAAAATTGGGGGATAAGGAATCATTAAACGTATTTTACATGGCCAGCATTGGAACATTCACGGAGGATGTAAATAGTGCAAAAAGAGGAATGACTACAGCTCAAACAAAACAAAAATCCCCTGCCACGTTGGGAGTGGCCGCTAACAGAAAATTCGGCGACCGTTACTGGTCAGTCGCATCAAGTGCTTATATATCCTACATGAATGACTCTGTTTCCGTACTTGGCCAAAAAGTAAAAATTCCACCGGAGATCGGCATCAACGCATATTTTGAACGCTATTTGAATTTTATCCATGGTTTCAAATATTATCTGGGATTTGACTTTGAAAAATTCTCAACCTTCAACACAAGTGAAATTCTTCAAGGATCCGACATCGTCACAAAACAAAATTACATGTTTTTTTTCACCCTGGGAATATCAAAGGAATTTGGAAGATTTTTCACAAAGGCAAGCTACTCAAAAGGTCTTACGGGCTACTCGAAGCACGGAAAACCAAGAGGAGACAAATTTATACTTTTTGCCGGCGTCAACGTCTGGAAAAAATGGTCTGTTCAGGCCTTTTATAAACATCACTACATAAGTGCACCGTGCGATGTAAAAATCACTCGATACGGAGCTGGTTTCTCCTACACACTTTAAATCTCCGATTTGCCATAAATGCTTGACACATTTTCTCGGTCTCCAACCAGATCACACACGTTTTTTCAACATGTTGAAAACTCCCTTGGGTAATTTTCACGTCATGGACCAAAATAGTGATTATAAGCTTAAGACATTTCTTTATATGCCGAAAAATTTAAAAGGGGGATTTGTATAGTGTCTTTCAAAAGAGGTTTCATTCAAACATCTTTTTGGGTAATGATAATCATCATGGCCGCCTCGTGTATTCAAGGCCCCGGAGGTGGAAAAAGAAAAACAGCAAGTAAAGTCGTTGAGGCATCAAGCTCAGACACATACACCCCGGATTTTTCAGAAAACACCTACACCAGATTAAAAAACCAAAGCGACGAAACCACATCCACTCTCACTATAAATATTGATTTCAATGATAATATTTATATGCTCGGCCGGGACGTCCACAATTTTATTTCAAACGGAAACCAAAGCAGTGCCCAATGCCTCGTGGCCCATTACAATTCAACACTGGTCACCAATAAAATACTGGTCATTGCCGTCCGTCCAAACTATTTTTTGAATTTCTCAACAGGTCTCAAGGAGTACTACTATCTCATCGCTCCTTCCGACAGTAATACAAACAAGGCGTTCTGTCAGAAAACCGGAATCATCGGACAAATGAATGCAATCTATCCTGGCGAAACAATCGCATACTCTCTATCCGAACTCTCAGTGGCAACAACAACCTCCATCATCACGGATCACTTTGCTCTTTACTCGATTGGAGGATCGCATATCAGTACAGTAAAAACCGACAATCTGTCGCTCAAGATAAACGCACAAACCTCAATTGTCGATCCAGTGAAAAGCTGTACAACAACCGACCAGTGTATCGCCAAAGGTTACGATTGCTGCTCAACGTACCAGTGTGTAAATGACGGTGAACTTAAAGATGGAACAGATACATCCAGCAGTGATTATCTACAGGCGGTAAGTGACATACAAAACAACAACGCAACCTTTCGTGACTATCCGAATTTCTTTCACATTTGTGGCGTCAATATTCCACCAACCCCCTCTCCCACGCCAACAGTTAATCCTGCCGATGAAGCTGCACGAAGATTACAGGAACTGAAAGAACTTTATGAGTGTACAACACTCCTTGAAGGAGAAATGTCGATTTGTACGGCAACTCACAGTAATGTCTCACAAAACACAATCTACGAGACTGGAAAAGATGACAGGAACTTCAGAACAACTCAACCGGATACATCCACCCTTCCCGATCACAGTATAACGGAAATCATTTATTCCGGTGAAACCCTGTTTGCCTACGGCGAGGTTTATAATCCCTCAAACGGAAAATTCACCATCTCACAGAAGAATGACACCATTACTGACGCTGCGGCAGTCACCATAACAGCTTCTCCAGGCGACAATGCTCCAAACAACGATCTGAGAATCAGATATAAGATTGATGGCAGTTGCAAACAGATCAACTCACAACTTGCAAAATGCACCAAATACTACGTTCAGGGACAAAATTCCTCTCCGGCACGTATCGACGATCATCCAGACGGTACAGACGTATTTCTTCTGCCTCTTTACGCTGACATCACAAAACAAATCAACGTCGAAGTTGATGGTATCTACAAAATTAAAAATATTCACTGGGAAATTGCGACAGGTTCTCCATCGTCGGTCAGATTCACAGGAACAGGGCAACAGGTCTACGACACACAGAGTGTTACAATCACTTATTATGTTTCATCCGGGTCCATAGGCGACGTACTACAACAAAAACAGACATCCGTTGAAAGAATAGATGCAATCTGCGACTGCGG
>JAGLPP010000212.1 GCA_023137315.1 Bacteriovoracaceae bacterium | reverse complement strand
ACGTTGATAAAAATTGGGGTCAACCAGGGTGGAAAGTGCAATGAATCCCCAGACGAATGTTGATAAGACGGTTCCACCGCCGGTAACGGAAAAATGTGTTTCAGGCAGATTGGCCGTAAGCCACGACAGGCCACCGAAGTTTGTAATGGAAAAAAGAAGAATTAAAAACACAGCAAGACACATGACGAAAAACTGTACAATATCCGAAAAAACGACAGCACGGAACCCTCCGTAGGTGGAATAAATTAGAACCAGGGCGATTCCAATCGTCATGCCAAGCCAAAGTTCCCCTCCGAAAATAATCTGTATAAAAAGTCCCAGGCTGATAACATACACGATGGGGAGTACGTTGAAGAAATTAAATATTGCACTGACTTTCATTGATTTGGGGCCGAACATCTTTCCAATGAGATTTGGAAGAGTCATGGCCTGATACTGGTTGATTTTTTTAATCATAAAAAAGGCAAAGATGAGATAGGTGATATACCAAAAAACCCCTTGTGTTATAAAATTGTAAATCCCTCTCTCGAAGGCAATTCTGGTGACACCGAAGATACCGCCATACCATGTGGCCACCAAAGTGGTAACAAACATTGGCAGGGTGAGTTGTCTTCCCATTAGAATAAGATCAAGAAAGTTTTTTTTATCATCTGTACTGGAGCCGGACTTTTTTTTCAAATAATGACCATAGACAACGGCACCAAGGGTGACAATAAGGACCAGAAAGAAAACCAACCAGTCTGTCGTTGTAATAACTTCAGAAAAGTTGATGTTGTTTTTGATGGTTCTCATTGCAACAACATAATAGTAAACTGGTATCCTGGCAACAATACCAATCGCGATTGGTATATAATGTATTCTTAGGAGTGAGAGATGAAGATTGATATTGATTATCTGGAAGGAAAGAAGATAAAGGCATCTTTTAATAGTTTTGAAGTTATTAGTGATCAGAGCAAGTCAAGCGGAGGGCAGGAGGAGTCTCCAGAGCCATTTGATTATTTTCCGGCATCCACGGCATTATGTGTGGCACACTATATTCGCAGCTTTTGCGAGGCCAGGAAGATTGATTATAAGGAAGTCAGGATATCACAGGATATTATCAACATTGACGAAAAAAACAAGTATAAGAGAAAGATCAAAATTAACATTGAGGTTCCGGAAAGTTTTCCGAAAAAATATAAAAAGGCACTTGTTCTGGCCGCAAACGGTTGTACGGTCAAGAAAATAATTGAAAATGTGCCGGTATTTGAGGTCGAGGTCGGTCAGTAGCATTCCATTTTTTTAAGAAAGTTTATTGGGGCCTTTGTGAATTTTATTGCATAGAAATCCCCTGTGACTTTTTTCTCCGATCTGAGAACCGTGCCTCTGAATTCGGCACTGTTGCTGGCGGCACCGATTGTTCCATTGATTTCCACGTTTATTTCGAGTTTAGTGTTTTTTGACGTTGTTGAATGAATTAGCATGCCAAAATCACTATAATTGATTGTTTGAAATTTCAGTTTTTTTCCGCTTGTTTGTATAACAACAGGCATTATAACTTCAAAGCGCATTCCGCGTCGATTGTGTCCACTATTGTCAATTTTTGGAGTGCCTGCGATTTTTTTCTGTTTTGGAACGCTGTAGAGAATTTGTTCAGGCAGCTCTATTGCAGTCAGCTTTCCTTCAAAAACACAGCCTGTATCAATATTGATTCTTTTTGGTGACAGTACTGTATTAAGAACAGGAGTATGTCCGTGAATTATCAGCTTATTCCATTCATATTTGCTTTCAAAAAATGATTCCCTGATCCATAAAAGGTCGTCTTCATAATCATCATTTTTTATGTTTTGAAGTGAAGTGTCTGGAAGTCCTGCATGAACAAAGAAAGCATCATCAGTTTCATAAAATAAATCAAGTGAGTTCAAAAATTCAAGATGCTCTTTCGGGAACATGTAGTTTCCGAATTCATCACTGTAACTTGCAAGTGTTGCAGTTCCACCATTATATAAAAAAGCACTTGCTTCAGGAGTATTATTGTTCTTGATAAAATCAAGAAACATCTTTTCATGATTACCCTTTAGTGTAACGATATTGTGATGTTTGGACAGCTCCAGAATTGTTTGTATGGTTTGCTTTGATTCCGGGCCCCGGTCAATATAATCTCCAAGAAAAACAACAGTACTGTCGTCAGTCAGCGGAAGGCGTTTTATAAGTTCGCGCAGTTCCCTGTTGCAACCGTGTATGTCTCCAATGGCAAAAATCTTCTTTTTTGTAATTTTTTTCATGCAGATAGATATTTGGTTTATTTTTGTTTATTAACCATTTCTCTGTATGCGCTTATGAAATCCTTGTCCGTATCAGACGTGGGTTCATCATTGTTTTTAAATGCTTTTTTTACCACTTGTACAAGGTTGTCAAGTTTTGGTTTGCTAAGGAAGTCAAAAGCACCATATTTTAACGCATCAATCATGTATTCTTCCGAGCCGTATCCAGTGAAGAAAATGAATGGGGTGTTAACGCCAATTTCTCTTACTGTTTTAATGAGTTCAATACCGTCCATTACCGGCATTGTGATATCACTTAAAATTACATTAATATCATTATGCTTTTTTACCAATTCAAGTGCTTCCATTCCGTTTGATGCCGTATAGATGGTATCTACAATGGATTCTACGAGATCATTAAGAATATCAACTATATGATCCTCATCATCGACAATCAGGATTGCTTTTTTTTCGTTACTCATTATTGTTAACCCTTCATTCATTTATATATACATTCTAATACTATTGGGGTCTGGCGACAATATGTATTGAATTGTATAACATGGAATAACAATATACAAAAAAGATCAGGAATGATGAATGTGAAGCAGTACACTTAAGATATTGTCTGCTTTATAATGGAAATGGATATTGATAACAGGAGCATATATGAAAATAACCGATTTTTTTCTTCAGAGAAAAAAACTGACTTATTTGTTGATGATATTTATTATTATTGCCGGTATTTTTTCGATGATCAGTTTGCCACGGCAGGATTCACCGAACGTTAATTTTAATATTCTTACCATTCGTACGTTTTATCCAGGTTCCTCTCCACTGGATGTGGAAATTAATATAACAGATCTAATTGAGGATGAACTGGAACAGGTCGATGGAATTGATGAGATGTCGTCTTTCTCCATAGAGGGAATGTCTGTCATTTTTATTAAAATAGATCCTGATTTTAGTGATGCTGAGCGTGTAAAAACAGATATTAGATCGGCAGTTGACCGTGTATCCAATCTTCCAAAAGAGGTTAAAAACAGGCCTATTGTTGAAGAAATGAAATCGACTGATTTTCCGGTTTTGGAAGTGGCAATTATTGGAAAAAATGTCGGTGAGGATATGTTGAGAAAAATCGCCAGGGATATGGAATATGAAATAAAATCAGTCAGCAAGGTTGGGACAATTAATAAGATTGGCTATCGCAAAAAGGAAGTCAAAATTTTGTGCGATAATCGTGAAATGAGTAAGAGGTATGTATCATTTGTAGAAATTCTCAGGGCCATTGGTGCCCGTAACGTCAAACTTACCGGAGGGACGCTTGAATCATTTGCTGATGAGAAAAATATAGTTACTTTTTCCGAGTTTGAGGATGTGCTTTCGGTGAAGGATGTGATTATAAGAAGCAATTTTTCGGGAGAACACATAAAAGTCAGTGATATTGCGGAAGTCAAGCTGGGCCATGAAAAAAGAAAAATTATCAGCAGAACAAACGGTTTTAACAGTATTAATTTATTGGTTAAAAGGCGTGGAACAACTGATGTTATCGACTTGAGTAAAGAGATTGATAAAGTCATCGAGAAATATCAGAAAACTTATAAGGAGAAAGGAGTCGATATTGTCAAGGTGGTTGACTTTACTTACTATACCAAGAGTCTGTTAAATATAGTTACTAATAATGCGCTTCTGGGATTTTGCCTGGTCTTAGTTTCTCTTTTTGTTTTTTTGAATTTTTATACCGCAATATGGGTTGCTGTTGGCATACCGTTGTCAATTCTGGCGGCATATATGTTTTTTCCGTTGTTTGATATTACAACCAACCAGATAACACTTATTACGATTATCATAGTACTTGGAATGCTGGTCGATGATGCCATTGTGATTGCCGAGAATATCAACAGACATCAGGAAGCCGGAGTTGATGGATATAATGCTGCTCTTATTGGAACCAGAGAGGTTTTTAAACCTGTTTTGGCGACGATTCTTACCACAATTTTTTGTTTTGTTCCCATGTATTTCATGAAGGGGATTGTTGGGAAATTTGTTTTTGCAATTCCAACAGTTGTAATTCTGATATTGGTGATGAGTTTTTTTGAATCAATTACCCTTTTGCCGGTTCATCTCAGTGGTAGAAATGGAGCATTAAGTTCGAAAAAAGAAAAATGGCTTAATGCAGTACGGACAAATTACGGGAGATTGCTGAAATTTTTTCTGCGACATAGAAAAACAACATTTGCCGGATTCTTCTTATGGGCCGCAATTGCCGGAGGAATATTCGGATATTATGGTAAAATCGAACTTTTTCCAACAAGTGATTTTGATCTTTTTTATATTGTCATGGAATTGCCAACAGGAACATCACTTCATGAAACCTCCGGCAAAGTTGGTGATGTGGAAAAGATTGTTGCAACCATTCCAGATAAATTGATGATGGGATACAAGACAGTTATCGGCGAACATCGTACAGATGAGGCAGCTGCTAATCCTGCACTTCATGAAAATTGGGCCTTGATAACTATTTATCTCCATCCGGCGGCGAAAAGGGATGTTCGCAGTGAGGCAATTATTGAAGATTTAAAAGAGAAGACCGTTGCGCTCAATGGATTTACCAAACTTGATG
>JAGLPP010000211.1 GCA_023137315.1 Bacteriovoracaceae bacterium | reverse complement strand
CTTCTGAAGAACTTATAAAAGCCCAAAAATATCTTTTTTCACGATTAGACCATTTCTCAAATATATATAATTTCCCCTACAATAGGGCAGTTTTCCGTTGTCAAAAGACAAAATGGGGTAGTTGTTCAAACAAGAATAATATAAATCTCAATATTAATATTGCCTTCTTGCCCAGGGAACTACAGGATTATATATTATTACATGAACTATGCCATATAAGGCATAAAAACCATAGTAAAGAATTTTGGAATGAGTTGGATAGGTATGTAGGTGGTAGGGCTAAAGAGATGAGTAAGGAGTTGAGGAAGTATAGAATGAGGATGAGTGCATAGGCTAAAATGGAAAATAATAAACCAAAATATTTTAATGATGTTTAAGGACTACTAATGGTTTGGAGAGAAATATGTCACATATAGGTGAAAAATTAGGCTTGAAACCATTACAAACAAAACTTCTTTTTAGTTGTCAATATCATCTTGTACGAACAGATATAAATAAAATTGAACAGGACAAAGAAAAAAAGCACTATCGTTCGACGAGTTAAATAAGCTGATAGTGATCATATTGAGAATCAGATATTTCAGGGAAAGAGAACAATTGCCTATGACCACAAAAATCGAAATCCCAATCACAAAATCTCGAAAAAAACTCCTGCTGGATATCACCAATGACATTTTAGATATGGATGTGACAAGAGCCATATCTGTCATGGTTTTAAAAGGAGAAAAAAACTACATCTACCTTGACCCTTCAGAACTGGAAGAATTAGTTGGAAATATATGCTTCATAGCTAATCATGAAAAAAATAATCCTAAGATGGTGAAACAGTTGGATAAATTGTCTGAGTATTTGGAGAAGTATCTTGATGAGTGGGGATAAACCAAAATTCTTTAATGACGATGGAACAGAAATAAATCCTGACCTGATTTCTAAGCCCAGTCAAATGAACTATGTAGTGATTGATTTAGAGGCAACCTGTTGGAACAAAGGCACAAGTCCCAATCGTATGGAAATCATCGAAATTGGTGCTGTGTATCTTGACTCTTCTACGCTAGAAGTTATCAAGGAATTTTCCATCTTCGTAAAGCCAATGGCAGAGCCGATCCTTAGCGATTTCTGTAAGCAACTTACTAATATAAAACAATTTGATGTAGATTCTGCCTTGGGATTTCCAAGCGTACTAGATAGCTTTCTCAAATGGGTTGGAACTGAACCTATAATTCTATGCTCTTGGGGAGCATATGACCTAAATCAACTCAAGAAAGATTGCCAGCAGTATGGAATTCCACTTCCAGAAGAGTTTCAAAGACACATCAATTTGAAGACGTCTTTTTCCCAACTTCAGAGCATTAAACCCTGCGGAATGAAAAGGGCATTGAATATTCTGGGTCTCCAACTTGATGGTACCCACCACAGAGGCATTGACGATGCTCGGAATATTGCAAAGATAGCAAGAATTATCCTGCCTTGCGTACTCAAATAAAGGAATCGTACGATAGCCAAAGTTGTTCTACAGAGGCAAAGAAAGCATCCATATCAACACCCACTGGGAGATTCGTGAAGCGATG
>JAGLPP010000210.1 GCA_023137315.1 Bacteriovoracaceae bacterium | reverse complement strand
ACTGATTTTGTGGCACCTCCTTTTGCAAGCACGGAACTGATGGTGCTTTTAAAATTAATTGCCTTGTACGTATCAACATGGCCTTTTGATTTTGCCACTCTTGCTGATCTTCGTGGAGCAGTTCTTTTTGGAACGCTGACCCTTTTTCTTGTATCCGCAGGACGACTTGGACTGACCTTCTTTGCAATCTTTTTTGGGCCCTTTCTTGGTTTCGCTTTTTTAGGCAACTTTGTAATTTTCGTTTTTTTTCGCCCCGGTTTTACAACAGTTTTTTTCTTTCTAACCTGCTTCTTTGCCGGCATTGTTTTTGCGACCTTTGTTGTCTTTTTGATTTTCAACTGCTGCGGTGACTTCTGGGGAATTGGTTTTTTCTTCGGAGTCCTGACAATTGCACGATTTGGAGAAACAACTATTTTCATCTTCTTCTTGTAAAGAACCGTTGCAATACGCTCCGGATTCTTCTCATCTTCCAATTCCTTGTCAACTGTAACTATTGACGTAACACCTAGAAATAAAAATACAAACAAGAAAGTAAGTACCAGGTATTTTTTGAATTCCTGGTCCCTTCTGAAAAACGGTGCCGGCTCAACTTCCGGAGGTGTCTCCGTTCGTCGAACAAATATCTGAATATCCTGCTTTGCAAATCTAAGAATATCATTATGCCTCAGGCTGATACTACTTGGATCTTTTACCTCCTTGCTCCCTATATCGTCTGACAAAATCATGCAATCATAGCCAGACAGTGGATATATTGAAATATCCTCTTCCGAAATTTCAACAAACGGACATTTTTCCATTTTTCCAAGATATGGATACTCAACATCCCTCTTTTTGGCCCCATTTCCAACAAGATTAAACATCCCGTTTTTCAGTGGAAGATAATCAACAGTATAAATCTGTTCCTTGTGAATAATGATAATCTCTACTGCAGATTTTTGAACATCGTATTTAAAAATTGGATAGAGCTGGTCTGCATCCTCAAAAATATACTCACTGAAGGCAGCATTTGGATCTTTGGTAAGTGGATATTCCACCGTTGGAACCTTCGGTTCCGCCGGAAGTTTCGGAGTTTTTGGAATCTGCCTTTTTTCCCTTCTGGTACCGGGTATACCTGGCAAAACATTTTGTTGTCTGGCCCCTGGAGGAATATCCGACCCTATAATCGGAGGCAAGTCACTTGAAAGAACAGATGGAATATCATCCCGCAACTGTGACTTTTCGAATTTAAATTCATTTTTGCCAAAGCTCAAACTGTCATTCAGTTTCAATTCACCACTAAGAATCTTTTGACCGTTTATCAATACGCCTGTGGCACTGTTCATATCATAAATTTTAAAACTTTCTTCTCCAATTTCAATAACGGCATGAATCGGTGAAATTCCCGGATATGGAAGAACAATTTCACAACTTTCGGAACTTCCCAAAAGCTTTCTTCCAGTTCCAAAACTAACACCTCTACCGGGACCTCTAATCGGTCTGAGTACGAAAAAGATTTTCTGTTTAGATTTTTGAAGTTCCACTTATATCTTCCTTTATAATTATTATCTGACTCTTTCCATTCCCTTTCTTATTTCGACGTTAAAATTTTTCCTGTATGGCAACCTGTTGGGGTACTTGATTAAACCGCGCCGTATGATATCAATTCCCTCAGGTGCCCC
>JAGLPP010000021.1 GCA_023137315.1 Bacteriovoracaceae bacterium | reverse complement strand
CCATTACAAACTGCAAAAACAGTCGGTTTTCCGGGTTGAAATGCAATCTTTTCAAATTTTATATCTGCCCCAATATCTTTAAAAAGTCTTGGGCCAAAATCATAATCCCCCATGGACATGGCGGCAGAAAAAATAATCACCTGGTTATCATCATCCAAGGCCTTTAAAGTCAATTCTTTCATTGAATCATACTCGTCCCTGGCAATTCCATAAAATCTTCCCGATATTCCCAATTTATTTAATTGTGCAAGCAGCATTGGGGAATTACAGTCTCTAATTTGCTCTGTCTGTGGAGAGATACCGGCATTAACTATTTCATTACCACTGGTGATAACGGCCACATTCGGTTTTTTAAAAACAGGAACTTCGGTAATGCCAACAGACGAAAGTATGGCAATATGTTGTGAAGTAATTTTCTCGCCAAGAGTTAAAACAGTATCGCCTCTTTTTAAATCACTTCCTTTTTTATAACAATATTTTTCTGTATCATTACCTTTAAAAATAACCTCGTTCTCATTTAAAAATTCAGCTTGCTCCACCATAATGACACAATCGGCACCTTCAGGCATAACAGCACCTGTCATTATTTTTGCACATTCTCCGCTATTTATTATTTTCTGTGGAATTTTTCCTGCTGGTATCTCTTCTATGATTTTAAGCTTTTTTTTCCTATCATTTTGCTTACAGGCAAGGCCATCCATCTGGGCCTTGTCAAATGGTGGATAATCCCTGTCTGAGACAATCTTTTCCGATAAAATCCGAAAAAGTGAATCATTTAAACACACCTTTTCTTCTTTTAAAATTTTGACCTGATCCTTAATTATTTTTTTTGCTTGTTCAAGAGTAATCAAATCAGACCACCATTTACATAAATTGATATTATATGGAAAAAGTCATCATAATTATAATATGCTTTGTTTTCAAGAATAAATTTTGCAATAATCACATGAATTCTAATCATTAAAAATCAAGGGAATTATATGAAATCACTATCCGTAAATGATATTTTTAATCAATTAAAAAGAAATTTATCAATCCTGGCCGATCAGCATGGTCTTTACAATGAACTTATATCCGTAAAATTAAAAACACTTACCCATCAAGAGGCAATTGGAGACTGTGAAGATCTGGATTATCCCATCATTAAAGGTAAAGAAAAAATGTTAGAGGCCAATTTCAAAGGGGCCAGGGGGCAGGCATTTACTGACGAGTATGGAAACAACTCCTATTCTGTAAATGAACTTTTAGAGCTTCCAGTATCGTCAAATAGAAAAAGAGCTGATTTTATTGCTGCATTTAATGCAATTTACAGACATCTTGGTATCTGCGACAAGACAATTCATTGTCGGGATTCGGAACCAAAAGAATGTAGTGACAGATTGTCAGAAATAATTAATCCAAACGAAAAAATCCTGTTAATTGGATTACAACCCCGCATGTTAGAATTCCTGGCATCAAGACAACAAAAAGTGAGAGTAATTGATCTTGACGAGGATAATATCTCAAAAGAAAAATTTGGTATTACCATTGAGTCCGAAAAAAACACAACTGACGCAATAACATGGTGTGATTCCATATTGGCAACAGGATCAACTATCGTTAATGGAACAATTGCAACCTTTTTAAACCAGGAAAAACCGGTGGTTTATTACGGTGTTACGATAGGAGCAGCGGCAAAAGTTTTAAACTTAAAGGTGTTCTGTCCAATTGCCCACTAATACCTAGTAGACCAAAAAAAAGGGACAAGCTCTGCTCGTCCCCTTTTTATTAGTGTGTGTAATCTTTTTTACTACATCATTGGCATTCCGCCACCCATTCCGCCCATTCCACCACCGGGCATTGCAGGCATTGGTTCATCCTTTTTAGGAAGATCAGCTATCATTGTTTCAGTTGTAAGCATAAGTCCTGCAACTGAAGATGCATTCTGAAGAGCACTTCTAACAACTTTAGTAGGATCAATGATTCCTGACTGAACAAGATTTTCATATCTGTTTTCGAGGGCATTATAGCCAAAGTTCAATGTATCATTAGCTTTAACTTCGTTGACCACAACAGAACCTTCCATACCTGCATTTGTTGCAATCTGACGAAGAGGCTCTTCAACAGCACGCAGTACTATTTTGATACCAAAATTTTGTTCTTCAGTTTTACCTTTTAATTCGCTGAGAATTTTCTTGGCAGAATGTACCAAAGAAGCTCCACCACCAGGAACAATTCCCTCTTCAACTGCAGCACGGGTTGCATTTAGAGCATCTTCAACACGAAATTTTTTCTCTTTCATTTCAATTTCTGTTGGAGCACCAACGTTAATAACCGCAACACCACCAACAAGCTTGGCAAGTCTTTCTTGAAGTTTTTCACGATCATAATCAGAAGTTGTTTCTTCAATTTGTGACTTAATCTGCAACACCCTGTCATCAACATCTTTTTTCTCACCAGAACCATCAACAACAGTTGTGTTTTCCTTATCAATGGTTACACGCTTGGCCGTTCCAAGATCTTGAAGATCCGCTGATTCCAAAGTGCGTCCGAGTTCTTCGGAAACTACAGTTGCACCTGTCAAAACAGCTATATCTTTAAGCATTTCTTTTCTTCTATCGCCAAAGCCTGGAGCTTTAACAGCACAGACATTCAAACTTCCACGCAACTTGTTCACAACCAATGTTGTAAGTGCCTCTCCATCAACATCTTCAGCAATAATAAGAAGTGGTTTCCCGGTTTGGACTGATTTTTCAAGAAGAGGAAGAAATTCCTTCATATTGGAAATTTTCTTGTCAGTAATGAGAATGTTTGGATTCTCAAAGACAACTTCCATTTTCTCTGCATTGGTTACAAAGTAAGGGGAAAGATATCCACGATCAAACTGCATTCCTTCAACCACACTAAGATCAGTGTCTGCGGTTTTGGACTCTTCAATAGTGATAACACCATCTTTTCCAACCTTGCTCATTGCTTCAGCAATCAACCCTCCAATCTCTTTATCGTTGTTGGCAGAAATCGTTCCAACCTGGGCGATTTCCTCATCGGTTTTGATTTCTTTTGAAATACACTTTAGTTCATCAACAAGATGACTTACAGCTAAATCAACACCTTTTTTAAGTTCCATTGGGTTGTGGCCAGCCGCTACAAGTTTGGCACCTTCGCGATAAATTGCCTGGGCCAAAACTGTGGCAGTGGTTGTTCCGTCTCCAGCATCATCGTTTGTCTTCTGGGCGACCTCCTTAACCATCTGAGCACCCATATTTTCAAAATTATTTTCAAGTTCAATTTCCTTGGCAACTGTTACACCATCTTTTGTAATGCTCGGAGAGCCAAAAGACTTTTGTAGAATAACATTTCTTCCTTTTGGTCCCAACGTTATTCTAACAGCATGAGTCAGAGTGTTTACGCCATGAAGAATCGAATTTCTTGCTTCTTCGCTATACTTTAATTCCTTAGCCATCATTTATCTCCTGTGTTCAATGATAATTTTTAACTTACTCAATAATTCCAAGAATATCCTCTTCCTTCATAATCAGATATTCATCTCCTTCCAGCTTAACTTCAGTTCCGGAATATTTGCCGAAAAGAATCAGATCGCCCTCTTTAACGTCAAGCTTACAGAAGCTTCCATCTTCGTTTCTTGTTCCTGGACCTGTACTAACAATTTTACCCTGGGCCGGTTTTTCCTTGTTATTATCAGGAATAATAATTCCACCAACAGTTTTTGTTTCTTCGTCAAGCCTCTTTACAAGTACTCTGTCATTTAACGGTCTTACTCGCATCTATTCCTCCTATGTCTTAAGACTATTATGTAAAATCAAGTTATAATCGACTCAGACAATGTAATATCAGCTTGAGAAGTGTCAAGGGTACATGATGAAAAAAAATAATAAAAAGATACCGAACGTCGCATCATAAGCTCTAACCACTTGATTAAGCGACATGTCAGAAAACCCGTGAAGAGCTGCTATTTCAAATCATACCAGTTCACACCGATGCCTAAATCAACATTTAAAGGCACTTTGAGCTGAACAACATTTTCCATTTCAGTCCTGACCATGTTCTTCATTCGCTCAAGTTCATTTTCCGGAACCTCAAAAATAAGTTCATCATGAACCTGCAACAACATACGTGATTCCAGTTTTTCATTTTCAATCTTACGATCCAAATTGATCATGGCCTTCTTGATTATATCGGACGCGGTTCCCTGTATCGGTGAATTTACAGCAAGACGCTCTGCCATGGATTTAATTGTTCTGTTTTGTGAATGAATATCCGGCAGGAAACGCTTTCTGCCATAAATCGTTTCCGAGTACCCATTATTTTCCGCAAACTCCTTCAAATCGTCTATATAGGCCTTCACTTGCGAAAAACGTTCAAAATATCTGGTTATGTAATCCTTGGCCTCGGACCTTGTAATCCCAAGTGTTTTGGCCAACCCAAAAGATGACTGGCCATACATCAATCCAAAATTAACTGCTTTTGCCATCAAACGATCTTCCAATTTAATTTCTTTCAACGGAATTCCAGACACCTCCGAAGCTGTTTGTGCATGAATATCCTCTCCCCTTAAAAAGGCTTGAATCATTACCGGATCTTCCGAAAGATGTGCCAGAATTCTCAATTCCGCCTGGGAATAATCGGCAGACAGAAGCAACCACCCGGGTTCGGCCATAAACCCCTTGCGCACCAATTTGCCATTTTCAGATCTCACGGGAATATTTTGAAGATTTGGCCTGTCGGAAGAAAGTCTGCCTGTTACCACATTATGCTGGTTAAAATGAGTATGTAACCTGCCACTCCTTGGATCAATCATCTTAGGCAAAACCCTGACATAGGTCGAAAGAAGTTTTTCCAACTCCCTGTACTTCAATATCATTTTTGGAACTTCACTTAATCCCCTTGAATTCAATTCCTCCAGAACTTCAACATTTGTTGATGCACCTGTCTTGTTTTTTTTAATAATCGGAAGACCCAATTTTTCAAAAAGAAGTTCACCCACCTGCTTCGGTGATCTCAAGTTTACAGGATAACCTGAAATTTTTTCAATTTTCCCGACAACTTCCAGTGATTTTGTTTCAAAATCCACTTCCAGCTTTTTTAAAAAACCTGCATTAAGCAAAATCCCACGATGTTCCATCTTTGCTAAAACGGGAATCAGTGGATTATCCATTTTATAAAAAATCTCATCAAGTCCATGCTCCTCAAGTTTCAATTTGAGCTTTTGTGAAAGAAGATAAATAATGTTCACCCTTTCTCCCAAAAAAGTGGTTTCAAATGTTTTAGCCTCA
>JAGLPP010000209.1 GCA_023137315.1 Bacteriovoracaceae bacterium | reverse complement strand
TCGTTGGGATAGATCAATATATTGGAGATGGTTCTTTTATTGAAAAAGGCATTGGCACAAAAATGATTAAGGAATTTATTAATCTTATTGAAAAAAATCACAAGGTCGATAAGATTATTACGGATCCTGCTCCGACAAACCTTAGAGCAATCAGGTGCTATGAAAAGGTTGGTTTCAACAGGGCAGGGGAAGTGGATACGCCGGATGGTAAGGCCATTTTGATGGAGTATGATTTATGAAAAAAGTGTTTGTTGCGGGAGATGTGTTATTTCTTTGATGTTTTCCTTTTTGTGGCGATAGATCTCTTTGGTTTTGAATCAATCTTTTTTTCCAGACGTTCAATATCACTCTTGAGAGCGACACCAAAGGCACTCATTTGTTTTTGCACGTTTTTCAGTTTCAGCTTTTGCTTCTCTTTTTTGCCTTGAATGCAGATGGCCTTTAGAAAAACGTCACTTTGCCTTGGAGCTTTCTTGGTAATATTGAAATTTAATTTTTTATCAATATAAATATGTCCACCATCTTGCATTAGGTTCTTAGCTTTACGGGCAACAGTATTAATGGTTTGAAGTAGTTTTTTATTTATCATCGAAACCCTCTCGTTAAAATTTGACATTTTGTACCCTTTTTAAGGCTGAAAAGTCAACATCCTGCCTTTTTATGTTTCAATGTTGATTTCTTGAGAGAGATGATAATAGTTGTTCCATGATCATCTTGATCGACATCTGTCATACATTTACTATTAATATGAATATGCCCACCTAGTCGTTCCAAATATGTTTTTACCAAAGGCATACCAAAACCTGTTCCTGATTCGCCTGAAGTTCCAGGACGACTTGTTTTGGCCTCAGCATTGAAAATTTGATTTAAAATATCTTTTGGAATACCAATTCCTTGATCAATTATTGAAATGACTACTTTGTCCACATCTTCTTCTATTTCGATGTTAATGGAGGATTTTGGTTCAGAAAATTTAATTGCATTTGAGATGGCATTGGAAAAGACTGTGTTCATTAGGACGACAGAATCTCCTAGAACATCGGTATCTGGAAAATTACCATGGTTGGAGCTTATCTGTATTTGTTTTTCCTGGGATTTGATATCGAATAAGAAGATACAATCTTCAAGAACCTTGGCAATATTAACAGGGCTCATCTTGATTGTTTTTTTTCCTTCTTCGACAGCAGTTATCTCTCTTACTTTCTCAATAATGTCCTTCATTCGGGTCAATGATTTGTCGATAGAATGAGAAGTCTTTTTATCAACGGTCTTACCGACGGCAATATCCTTAATTTGTTTTACAGCATAGAAATAAGCAACAGATAAAGGATTGGCCAAATCATGTGTAATAATACGTAATAGATCTCGAAGTCGGTCACGATCTTGCGCTTTTTTTTCAGCTGTTAATTTTTCTAATTGTACTTGTGCCATCTGAGCACTAACACCTACAGAAAGAATTACTATTTCGATCATTTGTCCAAACAGGACGGCGTATCGTGTAAAAAAATTATATGGTATAATTTGATGCTTACACCCCATCCAGATAAGAACAGACAGGAAAAATGTTAATCTCGCAACCAGAAAGTAATAGTATCCTAAAACTCCACGGTTAAACTGAAGAATAATAATGAATACAACAGATGAAAGAACAAGCAGGATAATAAAATAAGATAAAAATTCCACAATATATGAGTGAGTAAAAAATAATAATAGAAACGCAATAAGCATGCCTCCCCAAACGGCATACCTTATTGGTGTTGCAGTCTTCGGATATCTTCGAGTTAACTGTAAAAAATCAACTGAAAATTTAAAAAAAACGATCAAGTTTATAACCAGCATTGGGGCAAGTAATGAGATGGTTGAAATCCCAAGGATTTCCCCGAATTGCATATCCCAGTATCCTGTTCTAAGTAGTACTGATATGAACATGGTTATAATAAAGCCCAGGTACGTACCATAAATAAGATTTTTTAAATAAATAAAAATAAATAAATTAACCAAAAATAGAGCGATGACAAAACCGCCGTAAAATCCAATAAACGCTAATTCTTGATGAAAATCTTTACGATATTCTTTCTCTCTTTCAAATGTAAGATGAATAAAATGATGAATTTTGGGATCAACTTTGATTAGAACAGTTGTCGACTGATTGCTTTCCAGGGAGAAAAAGAAAGATGGTCGTATAAATCTATGGACTTGGTTCTTGGCAGTTTGTTTTATCCCTGAAAGTCGGGATTTTATCACTTTCCCATTTTTTATTATGTAGAACTCAATACTATTAATAAGTGTAATATTGGAATTAATGAAGCCATTTGCTGTTTCTTTGCCATGGTTGCTGAGTTTTAATTTTATCCATTGTTCTGTTCCTTGAATTAATGAAATGTCTGTTTGTGTAGTATGGTGTTTCCATGGGATCACATCTTTTTTTAATAAATCTCCCAAGGAGACGCTTCCTTCTTGATTATATGTGAATATAGTGACGTGTAGATTTTCGAAATTGTTAACTTCGGATGCATCTACTTGAAATAAAAAAATGCTTGTAAGTATATAAAAAATTAAACAGGTTGTGACTTTATTGATAAGTTTTACTCCAAAGCAATAATTTTTATATTATAACAGATTAATCCTGTTACGGATCACGCACCTCACTGTGATTTTTGAAGAGAGATGATAACAGATGTTCCATGATCATCCTGATTGACATCTGTCACACATTTACTATCAATATAAATATGCCCACCCAGTTGTTCCAGATAGGTTTTGACCAAAGGCATGCCAAAACCTGTTCCGGATTCGCCCGAAGTTCCAGGGCGACTTGTTTTGGCCTCAGCATTGAAAATTTGATCTAAAATATTTTTTGGAATACCAATTCCCTGATCAATAACTGAAATAACCACTTTGTCCACATCTTCTTCTATTTCAATGTTAATGGAGGACTTTGGTTCTGAAAATTTAATTGCATTTGAGATTGCATTGGAAAAGACTGTGTTCATTAGGACGACAGAATCCCCAGAAACATAGGTATCCGGAAAATTACTATGATTAGAGTTTATCTGCACTTGTTTTTCTGCTGATTTGATATCGAATAAGAAGATACTATCTTCAATAATGTTCGCAATATTAACAGGTCCCATGTTTATTGTTTTTTTTCCTTCTTCAACGGCAGTCATCTCTCTTACTTTATCAATAATGTTCTTCATTCTGGTTAATGATTTATTGATGGAGTGAGAATTTTTTTTATCGACGACTTTACCAACAGCAACATCTTTGATTTGTTTTACTGCATAGTGATAGGCTACGGATAAAGGATTGGCCAAATCATGTGTGATAATACGTAATAGATCTCGAAGTCGATCACGATCTTGTGCTCTTTTTTCGGCACTTAATTTTTTTAATTGTATTTGTGCCAGCTGAGCACTAACAGCGACAGAAAGAATAACTGTTTCGATGAGCTGCCCAAACAGGACAGCGTATTGTGTAAAAAAATGGTTCGGTATAAGACGATGTTTATATCCCAACCAGATGAGAGCGGTAAACATAAATATTGATCTTGCAATCAGGAAGTAATTGAACCCCGCAAATCCACGGTTGCGCTGAAGAATGGCAATGAATATAAACATTACAAGAACAGCTATGGAAATTAAGTGAGAAGAGATTTCTATGGCATGCGAGGGATCAAAAAATAATAACAGAAACGCGATAAGTATGCCTATCCAAGCGATATATTTTATAAATGGTTCAGTTTTTGGATAACTTCTGGTTAATTGTAAAAAATCAGCTGAAAATTTAAAGACAATGGCAGAGTTTATAATCAGCATTGGGGCGAGTAAAGTAAGGGTTGGAATTCCAAGGATTTCCCCGAATTGCATATTCCAATATCCACTTCTTAGCAGTACCGTTATAAACATAGTTGAGATAAAGCCCAGATATGCTCCATGAATAGGATTTCTCATGTAAATAAAAATAAATAAATTAACAAAAAATAAAGCAATGACAAAACCGAAGTAAAATCCAAGAAATGTTAATTCGCGATGAAATTCTTTATAATATCCTGTTGCGTTGTTGAAAAGAAGAAGAATATTATTATGAATGAGCGGATTGATTTTGATTAGAACTATTATCGACTCATGACCCTCCAGTGAGAAAAAGAAAGATTGTCGCATGGATTTATGTACTTGGTTTTTGTTAGAATGTTTTGTTCCTGAAAATTGAGATTTTGACACTTTTCTATCTTTTATCAGATGGAATTCAATACTATTAATAAGTGTAATATTAGAATAAATGAAGCCACTTTCTGCTTTTTTGCCATGGTTGCTAAGTTTTAACTTAATCCATTGTTCTGTTTTTGGGATTAGTTGAATGTCTCTTTGTGTAGTGGATTTCCATGGGATCACATCTTTTTTTAATAAATCATTCAGAGAGATGTCTCTTTCCGGATAATACGTGGATATAGTGACGTGTAGATTTTCGAAATTGTTAATTTCTGATGCATTTACTTGAAATAAGAAAATGCTTGTGAGTATATAAAAAATTAAACAGATTGCGATTTTATTGATAATTGACTCCCAAACTATGATTTTCATGCTTATTTTATATTATAACAACCGGAAATAAATGGTCTTTGCTTGGCTTAAAACGGCGCAATGCAAGGTGTGTGGAATCTTTTGGAAGTGGTGACAACAAAACCGAATTTATGAACCCTGCTAGCTGAAGCCTCATAAAAATAATTTGGATAGCTGTCCTTGATGAAATAGCTGACAGGATTTCCAGAATCATCCAGAGAAACTCCATAAATCTGAAGAATATGTCCACCGTGGGTATATGTTACGGATATCTCTGATTTTAATGAAGTTATTACCACTTCCTTAAATTTTGTTTTATCAAGAAAATAGGCTTCAGTTTGACTAAATGCATCTGGATCTGGGTGAGGATGCCAACCTCTTTTGGTTTGATGAAACCCATACGCAAAAAATTCATCTTCTTTAAGGAAAATACGGGACAGATCATGAACTGGAATAAGTTCGTCAAGAAATGTTGTTTGAGATGGAGGTTCCTCTCCGATCTGAAAATCTTCATTCATAACAAGGCCATATTTATCAATATAGAAATTGATTGCATCAATCGAAGTTCCACGACTTCCTTGAGCATAAAAATGCCCTATGGCAAATCGTGATAACTCAACATCCGAAGGAGCGATTTGGAGATGTTTCTCTAAATAATTTGTCTCCAACATATTTAAAGTGGCAAAAATCCAGCATAATTGACTACCTCCCTGATTAAATCCCCTTGTTGTTCTTAATTTTATTGTAGAACGAATATTTTCAAGAATGGACTGATCTTTTAACTCAATTAAATTACGTAACGCACGAGCTTCCTGAAGACCGGCAATACTATTGTTTATAAACAGGTTTAAAACTAAAAAAATGAATAGAGATATGTTTTTTGACATCTTTATAATAGTGCTTTCAAGAATAAAAAACGTCAAGAAACAATCAGAAAATCCATCCCGTCCATGAATCCCTTTTTTTCAAGATAGTTTGTAACCAGGTCTCTTTGCCCACGCCCACCAACATAACTCAGAAAAAATGGAGAATTTAAATTGTCAATTTCTTTATAGTGAAACACAGGTAAACCATTTAATTTCTGATTACATTTTTTTGAATCAACATCAATAAATCCTTCAAAAGAGATATTATCTTTTTCCAGATGAATAAGACGGTTACGACTCTTTTTACCGGCCCCCAAAATGTAAAGAGGTCGTCCTTTAAGATTTATTTTTAACCATGAGGCGAGATAAGAACTCTTAATTTTATAAAAGGCACTTTCACTATAACGCTTATCAGTTCTGGTTAAACGTAAGTCATGGTCGTGCCAGACAAGAAGTTTTTCCGGTACTTTTTTGAATTTAATTCCCTTGGAAAGAAGTCTTAACCAGAGTTCATAATCCTCTGGAAAATTACCATCTTTCCAACCTCCGTGAAGAGTTAAAAATTCTTTTCTGATCATAACTGTTGGATGGATTATTGGTGCTTCAATAAAACGACTTAAGTATATATCTTCGTGAGAGATCAGGTTATTTTGCCACTCGGTATAACACTCTATTCCTTCTGATCTTTTAATTGAAGAGGTAAAAGAGACTTGCGTTGCAACAACCCCAAGTTCTTCCTGCATTTTAAAATATTCCAGTTGTCGTTCAAATCTGGTGGGTAAAGAGTAATCGTCCACATCCATTCGAGCAATAAACTTACCTTGGGCAATATTTAATCCTGCATTGAGGGCAATCACCAAATTGGCAAAATCAAGATGAATAAACTTTATCCGGTCATCTTTTACACTATTGCGCACAAGAATATCGCTACCATCATTTGTGCCATTAAAAATTATAATCAATTCAAAATTTTCAACAGTTTGATCCAGCATACTTTGAATTGATTTTAAAATAGTTTCAGAACCATTTTTTACAGGAAGAAGAATTGAGATAAGAGGATCGTTCACAGTTATTCATTCCTGAGTTCGGCCATGGCATTTAAAAATATTTTTCCGTATTTTTTTAATTTTTTAGGGCCTACACCATATATGTCTTCGAGTTCGTAAAGTTCTGTAGGATGATGTTCAACCATTTCCATGAGGGTTTTATCAGGGAAAATTTTAAAACTTTTAGTGCGACGTTTTTTTGCCAGATTAGTTCTGAAAATTTTGAGATTTTCAAAGAGCGTTTGATCCGTACCATCAAAGGCCTTGTATTCGCTGGTATTTTTTGCGGTCTTCTTTGTCTTTCTCGCTGTGGTTGTTCTTTTCTTTGCGGAGGAAGATACCTTGCTGATTGTTTTTTTGTAATCAGCACGCAACCAGACTTCTTCATTTCCTTCAAGGACATCGATGGCCCTTCTCGTTAGCTTAATCTCAGAGCACCCATCCATTATCATTTTCAGGTGGCCTTGGGCAATAAGTTGGCGATAGATGGAGTACCACAGGGCCTCATCATAACCTACGCCGGATTTAAAACTTCTAATCAGGTGATGATTATATTTTTGAACCAAGGTGGTATGATTACCTGTCAGAATATCAATCATATAGTGAACATTATGTTTTTGCTTTGTTTCATAAACACAGGTGAGTGCATTTATGGCAAGTTTAGTGGCATTAATTTGTTTGGTCACAGGGGCATGGCATGTATCACAATTTTCACATGGACCTTGATAAGAATCATCAAAGTAATTAAGAAGAACTTCACGTCGACACTTTGTCGTTTCACAAAAACCGAGAATGGCATCAAGTTTTTCTTCATTTACCCGGCGTCGTGCAGCCGAACCAGCGCCTTTATTGGCAATGCGCTTTAAGATAACAAGATCACGTAATCCATAGAGCATCCACGCGTGAGAGGGAAGTCCGTCACGGCCTGCGCGGCCGGTTTCCTGGTAATAGGATTCAAGGCATTTTGGTAAGTCCATGTGGGCCACAAAACGGACATTGGGTTTATCAATTCCCATACCGAAAGCAATGGTTGCCACTACGATCGTGTGTTCTTCTTTTAAAAACTTCTCCAGTACTTGATCTCGATATTTCTGTGGTAGACCGGCGTGGTAAGGCATGGCCTTAAGTCCCGCTTTTGTCAGTTGGTTAGCCGTTTCTTCGGTACTTTTTCGCGAGAGACAGTAAACGATTCCAGAATCATTTATGTGTTCTGTTTTTATAAAGTCGAGAAGCTTTTGAATATTTTGCTCTTTCACTCCCTTCTTGGCGATAGTGTAGTGAATATTTGGTCGATCAAATGAGCTAATATAAATGGAGTCCTTGTTCAGTGAGAGACATCGAATAATTTCTTTTTTTGTTGCCGGGCCCGCCGTTGCTGTGAGAGCAATCCGTGGTATTGCTGGAAAGCGCGTGGCCAAAATTTCAAGTTCCATATACTCAGGTCTGAAATCGTGTCCCCATTGGGAAATACAGTGCGCTTCATCAATGGCAAAAAGAGAAACGTTCACACGAGAAAGGATGCTCTGAAAGAAGGGAGACATCATTCTTTCCGGTGAGACATAGAGAATTTTAAAATGTCCGGCGAGAAGAGCTTTTTCAATATTGTTTTGCTCGGCCCGCGAGATTGATGAGTTTAAAAATGCGGCCGCGACCCCCTTGGCGACTAGAGCGTCTACTTGATCCTTCATTAGAGCGATGAGCGGAGAGATTACAATGGCCGTTCCAGATCGTAAAAGTGCTGGGATCTGGTAGCACAGTGATTTCCCTCCTCCTGTAGGCATGAGAACGAGTGCATTATTTCCCGAGATGACAGAATTAATAATCTCTTCTTGATTGCCCCTGAACTGGTTGTAACCAAATACTTTTTGTAGAATTGTGCGTGCATCAGACATGGCCTATTGTATGATAGAAAAGTCAGTTTGTGGTCTAAAGATTCATGGATTTAACTAGGGATTCCAGTCCATTTACTTTAATCTCATAAAGCTCTGATAAGAGCCGTCCCAATTCTCCCTCGGGAAGACCATTTTCGTAATACCACACGACATAGGTTTCCGGTAAATCAATCAAAGTAACACCTCTAAATTTCCCGTATGGCATTTTCATCGATGTCAGTTTGATTAAACTTTCTGGATTATAGTCAGTCATAGACCCTCGTAGCATCTTTTTATCTGGTGATTAGTGCAAAACATGGCCTGTGTCGTCTTGCCGTTAATACTTCCGGGCAGTTGGATGAGTTCTGTTTTGAAATGTTGAACACAATATGAATGACAATCATGAAAATCAGGCCTTCCTGGATCGGCGATAAGGATGTGTCCCACATTTGCTTCAAAGGCCCTTTGTATGAGCTGGATGATATCTTTAGCTACTTCTTCAGAATAACAAATTTCAGATCCAATGATGAGATCAAAGTTTTTCAAGAAACGCGGTGACAGATCATTAAAGGTGGCTTGCTGTATCTTGATGGAGACATCATTTAATTCAGCGTGTAATTGTACAATTGGTAAAACGTACTCATCCATATCTGTGCATGTTACCTGGCACGAATATATCTTGGATAAGTAGACTCCGAGCAATCCCCAGCCGCAACCTATTTCCAGGACGCGAAGATCGTGTAAATCGAATGGGTTCTGTTGAAGATAATTGAGCAGTACTAATGATGTTGCCCAAATTTTGTTACCGAACTCTGTTGGACGTTTTCCTGCCCGGTAGTGTGCCTTGATTTCCGGGTG
>JAGLPP010000208.1 GCA_023137315.1 Bacteriovoracaceae bacterium | reverse complement strand
GGAAGTTCCCAATGCCTACTCGACACAAGAAATTCAGTGATAAGGTATTTAATTACTGCCTCAAATATGGCAGAAAGTTTCATTATTTTTCCATTTCCAATCATAAATGTTCGGATCGCTATAATCCTTTTCTTTTTGGTGAACCATCCCAAATAAAAGACAAGATTATGTCGGTTACGGATTGGTCAGAGAAAGGTGACGGAGTTTATTATAAAAAGTTGTCTGAGCTTGCTTTACAGGTTGCTGTAGAGGAGTTGAAAGAAGATATAACCCTGAAAAAGATCAAAAACCTGATTCCAGATGATGAGGTATTGATTGGACTTAAAACTGATTTGGAATTGCTTGATCGAACACCATTTAGTTACCTTATGGATGATACAGAGAATGGATTATTTGAAATCTACCAACAGGAAAAAGTGTTTTTTATTTCTTTGGATGAGGACTCCTATCCCGTTATATCGGAATCATTGGGAAAGATTGTACTGAGTGATTTAAAATCATTAAGCGGTTACATAAACAACCATATAAATGAGAATGAAAGAAAGCCTATCTCATTATATATTGATGAAATTTCCACATTTATGTCAGATTTTATGGCAGATTATTTTTTCAATTTTCTGGCAAAGACAAGAAGTTCAAACATATCTGTTATAATGGCCAGTCATGCACCTAAGGGCGATTTTGAAAAATATGGCAGTCATATTCTGGACAGACTTATATCTCTGACAACTACGCACATAATCATGCGAAACACAGCACCGGATTCGGCAGAATACCTGTCTAAGATGCTTGGGACAAAAGAGGCTGAAAAGCTGACAAGTCAAATATCCGAGGGTGTCTTTTCCTTGAAAACCGGGCTTGGTTCCATGAGGCCAGTGGAGGAGTTTGTAATAAGTCCAAATAAGATCAGGAAACTTCAAAGGGCCGAGGCATATATTCACATAGCGGAAGGAAATGTATTGGAGTGGGTTTACTTAGATCATTATCACCATGATAAACAGGAGGGGATTTCTTATGAGAATTATTTTGAAAAGATGAATGGATTAAACGAGAACGACACCAGGGGGGAGTATGGACCTAATCAAGAAAAAGGAAGAACCGGAAAAAAGGGAGAAAAAGAACGAGAAAGAACGGTACAAGGAAAATTATCGTTGCGCGTTTCGGAACAGGCAGAAGGATAAAAAAATCGTTCATGAGGTGTTAAAAAAGTTGAACGACAAGGACTTTGGGCGGGAGTTGGAGTTTATTGATATTGCCGTGGAGGGAATCAAGTTACTTCTAAAAAATCCTGAACGCATTAAGGAGCTTCAAGAAGAGAGCAGAACAGAGAAGGAAATTATCAATAACGCTCTTAATGAATATAACCGGAAACACGGTACTTATTTATCAAGGGATGAGTATTTTTGTATAGCGATGGGCCTTAAATAATGATGGGAGGAAGTATGAGTAATGGAAGATCAAGTAATATTAATCTAGTTGGTTATGTTGGAAACGAAATTGAATTGAAAACCACGTCAACCGGAAAAAAGGTTTTAAATATATCTGTATCTGAGAATATTGTATCAGGCAGAGGAAACGAGCGGAAAACAAGAACAATTTGGCATAAGATTGTACTTTGGGAAAAGGCAGCAGAACATCACGCCAAATACATCAAAAAGGGTGACAAAATTACAATCATGGGGGGCAATCTGGATTATGAAACAAGGGAGATCGGGGAGCATCGGATTTCACAAGCTTTTATCGCTAACCCACAAATTTTCTACAGTAAAAACAACTTGAAAATTAATATGGGTGATGAGGGAGTAAATCTTTCGTAGGGTAATTATTTGATAATTCTGGTATCGGTAAAAAATGCCGTGTTTGACAAGATTGCTTGACAAATATGGCACAAAAGAGTAAATTGGAAATGCTTATGGGGAAGGAACCAAAACACGTTGAGAGAGTTAAGGTTAGGAGAATTATTGTTAATCATTGCTTGATAAATGAAATCCATATTGATCTTGAACACGTTAATTATGGAGTCAGCAAGAAAACAGGGAAGTTAAATACAAAGAGGCGCAGTAATTTCAAGGCCAATGATGTTGTTGAGTTCGTTAAAAGACTAGATCGAAATTCCTATACTCAGGCAGATGATGTTGATGGTTATTTGTATTATGAGGTTTTGTTACCAATTTGGGAGGAAAAACGGGAATATCGGCTAGTTTTTTGTGTTGAAAAAACAAAACCTAATATAATATGTGTCGTCACATTATATTGTATAGGTAGAATGAAGGACTAAGAGGTAATTTATGGCATTTCCAGATAGAAAAAAAACCATAAAAGTATTAAAAGAAATTGAGGAAAGGAAAAAGAAAGGTGAGATTATTGGGGCGCAGATGCTTCCTGATAATGCCTCATCTTCAGATAAGATGAAGTTTAAAGTTTGTAGAAATATTCTTCTTATTAAAAAGAAATACGAACTATCAAATGAGCAAATAGCGGAGTTAATAGATTCAAACCCAACTACGGTGAGTCGTATTATTAACTATCGGATTGATCGTTTTTCTTTTGATAAACTGATGAATTTCTATGAGATTCTTGTTAAAAGTACTGAGAATAAAAAAGCCTCTCGTGCTTTGAAAAGTGAAGTTGAAAATTTCCTTGAACAGAAAGAATTGAAATATGGTTGATTTACCAATGCCAGAAGAATTTTAAGCAAATTCTTCTGAAAAAAAAGGATTTGCTTTCTCTTGTAAAACAGGGAGGGCAAGTGGTAGATAGCAAAAAAGATCAGGAAGTAAATCACGAAATGTGTGTTTCTGAGATGCTCTTTAACAATTTAATATGGTTAACAACTGAAGAAGCTGCGCGCTATCTTCGTAAGACTGCAAATGCCGTTAGAATTATGGTTTATAAAAAGATTCTAAGGCCGAGAAAATTTAGACGAAGGTTGTATTTCAAAAAAGATGAACTTGAATTGCTCATTGAAACCGCTGGATTTAAAAATGGAGGTTTACAATGGCAATAATACCCTATAGCAAAAATGGAAAACGACTTTATAAAGTTTATATACAGTCATTAGGAAAGATTGATAAATCTTTAAGGATTCAACGGAGTAAATTCAACCTTGAAACTCTTAAAGACGCGCGGAAAGAAGAGAAGAAACTTATCAAAAGTGTTTCACAAGAAATGAGCAATCTGGAAGGCAGGGGTTTAAAGTGGGAGGACATTATTTATCGTTGGGAAATATCTGCCAAGCAGGGATTACTTGATGATAAATACAATGACATTTTTCTGGTTAGAGATCATGTCAACCGCTTAACTCGTTACACAAAGCTATGGTTTGGTAGAGTTGGTTCCGACCTGACAAAAGGGGATGGGAGGCAGATTCTTAATATGGCCAAAGCAAATGGTGTAAAGAAAGGTGTGCTTCTAAGGATTAAATCATCAGTCAATGTAGTTTTCAAATGGGCGATAGAGGAAAGATATATTCTTGGTGTTCATTCAAGTCCAACTGAGGGTTTAAATGTTTCCGACAAAGTGGAAAGATTACCTCCCATTTTGAAGGTAACTGAGATTAAAAAACTCTTGAACTCATCTTTTAAATTGAATCATCCTTGGTATCCGATTTGGGCCTGTGCTTACTTTACAGGTATGAGAAGTGGAGAATTGAAAGCACTTCAATGGAAAGACATTGATCTTCCCAAGGGAATTATCACTGTTTCAAAGTCCTACAATAAGGCCCGTAAAACAATTAAATGCACGAAGGCCGGATATTGGAGAACAGTACCCATTTCAAGTGATTTAATGGGTGTCCTGATGTCGCTTAAAAACAAGGCCAAGTGTGAACCAGATGACTTTGTTTTAATCAGACATACAGATTGGAAACAAGGAACAGCATCAAGGGTTTTAAGATTGTTTTTAAGAGAGATTGGAGTCCTTGCTCAAGATGAAGTCGTCTTTCATACTTTACGGGCCTGCTTTGCAACTCACATGCTGGGGGCCGGAGTGGATCAGGCAACGGTGATGAAAATTGGAGGGTGGCGAGATATTAAAACCTTTCAAATTTATATCCGACTTGCTGGAATTGAAGTGAAAGGGGCGACTGATGTTTTAAGTGTCCTTCCGAAAATGAACAAGATGACAGATAATAATGTTATCAATTTTGGTGAGTATCAAAAGAGTATTTTATGAAATTTGGAACAGAAAGCAATCGTTCAGATTTCCTGACATTTCTTCAGTTTGCTAACTTTTACTTTGTTTATAGGTAAATTACTGGATATATTTAATTTGGCAATTTTCCACCA
>JAGLPP010000207.1 GCA_023137315.1 Bacteriovoracaceae bacterium | reverse complement strand
AAATCACTCCTTTCGATCTTTTTTATTTCAATCACAGGCCTGCTTTTAACAACGTAACGTGTAATAAGAAATAAAATCCCCTTTACCGACCACTCTACAATTTTCATAATGGCAACCGATGCCACATCAATAATTGGAACAATAAATTCTCCCATTTCACCAGACGATTTTGTTTTACTTGTCATGCTCTCCCCCTATTTTTTCATCATAAGAATGTTCATAAATTTCAAATTCCGGAATATAAAATGTTTTACTCCCCGAATTAATATAGCGTTCCTTGGATTCGTATTTGATAAGATACTGCTTTTTAACTTTCCCCTTTAATTCCATTGGCAATTCCTTCAAGGGAACTTTATAAGCTTCCTTCTTGTCCATTTGTGCCTCAATCTTCAGATCGCCAAGACCGATCTCCACCATGCCAGGTTTCTTTTTTTCGCCATCTGCCATTAACATGTTCTTTAATTTTTTATTCCGGGGATCATCTTCATACATCATGTATCCGGCCAGTGCTGCGACCGCCGCCCCGGTTAAACCAAAAATCGCAGTATTAAAACCTGTACTCTCTTTATCAGGACTTAATAATGCCCCGGCCGTTGCTCCGGCCATGCCGCCAGCTAATGAGCTATAAAGAATTGTTCTTTTCATTGATGAGCAGGAACATAAAAACAATAGCAATATCAATATTCTCATTATCTTTTCTCCTTCAAATTTAAACTCTTGTTGAAAAATACCAGAACCTCTTTCCCTGCATTAACAAATGCTATGGAAATATTCTTTTCTGCCGACTCGGATATTTTTTTGTTGGCGTTGCCTGCAACTCCCATCAAACCGCCCAAAACTTTATTCTTGGCATTATTTCTTTCAGCATCACCAAAAGGCGTTAAAATACGATCCTTGGCCGCATCCAATACGCCTTGGAAAAATGAAACAAAGCTACTGGTTATAAATGACTTTTCCTCTCCAGAATAAAAATGATCCGCGATAATACCTTCTGCACCATCCACATCCCATATTTTGACATCCACCTGAAATTCTCGATCCTCTGTAACCAGAAGATCACAAAACGCCGGAACTCTTTTGTGAAAACTCATACCCTGACAACGAAGCTCCCCTCCTTCAAGATCAATATCAGATGTATTGAGTCTCACAATAAATGTAGTAGGCTTGATATTCATGGCAAGAATCGAATTAAGCACCACTCCCCTGACTCTGGTAAGTGCCTTAATCTTGTCTCCCTTGGCCCTTACGATTAATTGCTTTTCTTGATTTTGCAGAAGCTTTTCTATCCGCAAATCGCTATCCATAATCTTTTGAGTCAGGTTTTTAAGCTCTCGCCCATTATTTTTTGGAATTCGTACTCGTTTGCGAACCACTCGTTTTTTAATCTTTGAAACATCCCCATACTGATATTTTTGATCGCCGGGAAGATCGGAAAAACCAGCAAAAGCAATTATTGGAATCAAAAAGAGGATCAATTTCATAGAATCCCCCGCTTGTAATAGATCATTGCTCCATTTAAAAAGATCGGTGGCCCCTTTGATAAAAATGCCTTCTTATCAATTACCAAATCATTTACCTTTACTGGTTTTTTGTTTTTATTCACAAAAAGAATAGACTTGGGACATTCAAAAAGCTGATAAGCTCTTGTCTCTTCAATCAGCTCATACATATTGCACGTATGAGCTTCACTGATCTCAATATCCTTATTGGCCAGATGTTCGCTATATTTGATGTTGAAATGGTATTTAGAGGCCTTATGAAAGGTAATAAAGTTACTATCAATATCTTTTCTTTTCACTTCATAGACCAAACTCCGGCCTTTATTCAGCTCATAAATCGAAAAATCGCCCTTCCTCCCTCCGACATAATCATGAATCTTGTCGGGAAATGTAATCGCTGTTAATTGCAGTGCCGAAAGAAAAACTGTGAAAATCTGATGTTTAAAAATGTAATAGATCATCTTTGATACCTCGATATAATCTTTTGGCCTTTGACATCCGTTATTTTGAAAAAATGATTAAACTTGGAATTTTTCTGTAGTGTTACCAGATAGCTTCTATAACCTTGAGGGTCTTTGGTTATAACATCACAATGCAGCCCATCCAGATATTTAACAATATGAATCCGTTCCACCGAAAACTTAATATCCTCTTTTTCAATATCCAAAATAACTTTTTCGCTTATAAGTTCCGGATCAGGAGCATTATTTACGATTGATCTCATACCTTGAAAACAAGTCTCCATTGATGAAAACTTCTCTCCTTGGCCATCAAAGAAATTAATCCACAAAGAAACAACCAGAATTACCAGATTGATTCCAATACCCACCGCCACCATGATTTTAATGGGTAGTTTCACGCCTTTTATTTCTGCTGACAGGTCTTGATATTTTTGCATTTTCCCTCCTTCGGTTTACTTGCCTGACCGAATCTTGTTTGGTTTGTACGTTTTCTCTTTGCAAAGGAGCTTCTGTTTTTGGCATGGATTGATTGCTATTCATCCGGTTATTTACAACATTGCTTCTTTGTCCCAATTTAAATTTTGGATTACTGTTATTGCTCTGATTACCTTGTGAGTAAGAACCACTACCTGAAATATTCGGGCCTGACCTTTTTGTAATATTCGATGACTTTTTTGGTTCCAAATACTTGTTGATTAGATTATTGGCAAAGCTCGAAACATCTTGAGTAGATGCACCTTTAATGTCCGGTGATGCAGCTTTCGCTGCACCAATATTGCTAAATCCATGCTTTAGCATCCCTCCACTTTTTTCCCCTGCTTTATATCCAAACTTGGCCACACCCTGAGCAAGTTTCATTTTGGGGCCTAAAGCTCCACCTGTGGCCATAATAGCAGCAGCATTAAAACTTTTTGATGGGAGACTCATTACAAAATTTCCACCCAGAGTTGCTATAATTCCTCCCGCTTGTGAAACTCCACTACCATTTAAAATCATTGCAGCAATAAGTGGAGTAAAGGCGATAAACAGAGTCATAATGAATAAAAGAACCGTTCCAATTGATGAACCACCAATAATGGTTCCGGCCGCATAGCCCTTGTTGATTTCCGATCCAATCATGGAAAGAATAAAAACCAGAACATGAGGAACCACCAAACACCACAAATAACTGAGTAC
>JAGLPP010000206.1 GCA_023137315.1 Bacteriovoracaceae bacterium | reverse complement strand
GTGTCAGGGCAAAAACGTTTTTTTATTTCCATCTCAAGCTCAAGTTTGTTGTTAGCGCGTAAAAATGACATAAATCCTCACTTTTTGGGCATAGCACTATATCCGCCCCCTGTGCCTTTCTTAAGAAAGAGAGAGGAACCTAAGATCTTTGATAATATGAACAGCCCGACCTGTTAGTAGGTTGAAAAGTCAGGCAATTGTGCCTTCACATCGTAAAGAATAGCACGGTAGAGCGACTCCATTGAGTCAAGTTCAAAGAACCGAAACATAGAGCGAATATCTTCCCATAACTGCCGTTTGCTTTTGCATTTTTTCCACACCTCATTAAAGAGCGCGCAACAGAGCTGTAGAGCCTGATCCACCAAAAAGGCCAGCATCATGAGCATCACAAATACTGTGCTGAGATTTTTTTTGCCAAGCCCATAATTGTGGCCGAAGTTGTATCCCTGATTTTTGAGGGTGTTGAATGTCTCGTTTTCAATTTTCCAGCGTGCCCGGCCTCCACGCATAATCTGGAAGGTATTTTCTTCAGTGACGGTGAAGTCGGTGATCCAGCAAAAATGCTGCGTTTCGCCTGTGGCGGTATTTTCTTCCCAGTATTCAATGAAATTGACCAAGGTGTCCTGGTTGGATTTATTTAATGGCACTCCATTAAGAATACGAAAAGCATGATGGATGTCCGGATTTTTGTCATCATCCACAATGAATTCAGTTGTCTCGCCATTCTCCACTGCCGCATCAATATACTGGAAGAGGTATTTATGGTCTCCCTCCTTAACGCCAAGGATATAGTGGAGGCTGTATTTTTCAAGGTCTTCAATATGAGGTGCGTTTGAACTCAAGGCATCTTCGTTGACAATCAGCTTCAGATGGGGATGCTCCCTGCGAAGGTCTTCAAAGAAACGCTTTGAGGCATTTCGCTCGCAATCATTTTTGGTGTCGCCGTCCTGTTTTTTAATAGGTTCAGGGCACAGGGGGATAACTTCTTTATAATCAGGATGGACTATAGCGGCGCCAAGCATTTGGAGATAATAACTGATAACTTCTCCTGTCTCTGAATCTACTTTTTCCATGCACGCAGGAGAATGACGACTGGCTGAGGAGAAGTAACCGGTGCCGTCGAGATTTAACAAATAACAATCTTCCATGAAAACCATTTTTTCAAGGGCCTTGCCACGTTGAAGCTTTTGGAAGACCATTTTAAAAAACGGACGGAGATCGACCGGATCAAGATCGTCCAAAATCTCACGCAATGAGGTGTCACAGGGGATTTGATTGATACCATAGACTGTCATCAGATTATGCGAACACCAATTGCGTCTTTGATCAAAAGCCAAAAGAGAAGGATCTTTTAGAGAAAACACAGCAAATCCCTGACATAAGTGCATCTATAAGCGGTATTGTGGCATTACTGTTGCGATGGTCTTGAATATTTCCAAAACCAGTACGAACAGAATCGAAAAGAGCATCTGCGTTAAGATGTTTACGGAGTTTGATTTTTTCTTTACGTTTGATTTCCATCTGGTGTTTTCTGACAAGAGATTTAATCTGGGACATAGTTGGGCTCCTTTGTAAGTGGTTAATATTCTTACAAAAAAGGTCATCCCAGTTTATAGGCTCTTGTCAAGTAAAAAATAGGGGTTTTGAGTATTATTTTATGTTATAATTTCAAGAGGTTACATGTTAAAGTTGGTTGTAATTTTACCGTTGCCTACCTTGAAATTTTGGTAAAAAGTTTACGAAAACAAAAAATATAAATGCAGCTATAGTTGGCTTTTAGCTATGCCCGGAAACCGCTGCCGTATAGGCAAACAGCTTTGTTTTTTCAGAACTTTTTTTCAGCGCCTCTTCAGCTATCTTGAATATTGTGATGTCGTGAAATATCCCTTGCAGTACGGATTTCTCGCCGATCAAGATTATAGAAGCAATTATGCGAACGGGTATCGTTTTTCCCGTTTT
>JAGLPP010000205.1 GCA_023137315.1 Bacteriovoracaceae bacterium | reverse complement strand
TTATGGGTTCAAATGGAATTTGTCACATTGATTTGTGAAATGGTTACGATTTTAATCAATTATTAATTATTCATCTAAATCAAAAGAAAAATCTAATAATTTTTTTGGGTGTATCTCTAATACTTGAGCATATCTAATCAATGATGTAATTGTCACCGCCCCTGCCCCAGATTCAAGTCGCATAATAACACTAGGACTTAGGCGTTCACCTTCTCTCGCCATGCGATTTACTGAATACCCCTTCTTCGTCCTGATAGTGCGGCAATGGTTTCCTAAAACTTTCAGGTATTCATCATTTCGGTACTGTTTCTTGGACTTTTTTTACCCTCTTCATCATATTTAAATTATAGATACTCTGAATAAAGAGCTGTTCTGTATTCAGAGCGAAAGATGAAATCAACCTGATGAGAGGTGGATATTTATTTAGGAGGATTATAAAAAATGAAAAAATTAATCGTTGCAACCATGGTAATTTTGGCAGGATGTGGGTCAGTTACATTGGCACCATCTAACGTAAGAACAGTCGAATTTAAACATAAAACAAATCTATCAAAGAGTGAGGCATACATTAAAGGACTGGCCTATATCTCTAAGAGCTTTGGCGATTCTAACCATGCCATTAAAGCCAAAGACAAAACCTCTGGGATGATTGTTGTTGAAGGTAACGTCGATTGCAGCGTATTTAATCAAACAGGTGATCCAAATAGCTATAATCTTCACTTTGTCTTAACCTTCCAAACAAAAGATAATAAGGTGCGCCTGCTTTTTGAAAATTTATTTATGAGCGACAATTTAGGCAAACCTACAACATGGAGCTATCTCCAATTAACTGATGCGAAACAGGTGAAGAAGGCTGAACCCTGTTTATACAGCGTTCGAGAGGGGTTTCTCGCTAGTTTTAGCAAGAGTAGCGACTGGTAATTAATCTGGATTGTTCATCTCTCCCGCATAAAAAACACTAAAAAGGGAGCCGTCACCAACTCTCCTTTTAGTAAAACATGGAGCACTAAAGGGGCTTGAAAAAATATCTCCTAATATACAATTTCTCTCGTATTCCAGTTGTAAGATATATAATCCATGCAGTCTTTTACAAATGGTCCCTCTATTACAACAGCAAACTTATCAGAATATAAGTACCCCTTTCCTTTGCAAATTTTCATGGTATTTTCAACTCTCTCAATGGACCAAGGTACCGTATATCCTGCACCATTTCTTTGAAGGACGAGATAATCCACTCTCTCAGGCATAGCACTATTTCCTCCTGCCGGTAGAAGTATTCTATCCACTCTATTGGCCCATGGGATAAAACCACTTGTTGCAACAATTACTTTTGTTTTATCAATTGCATTAATAATCTTTCTAGCATTGGTTAATGACCTTCGACTATTTTCACTAATAACACAGCTCTTACTTTTTTTTAATACCAGGAGTTTAAATATCCTTGTATAGTATCGACTACTTCCAAGTATCGTGAAAATTATTATTAAACTTAAGAGCACTCTTCTCTCAAATAATTTTCTAAATATCGAACTAAAAATTATAATACCAAGGAAAATCGAAGTAAAAGTTACTCTATTCCATTTAAGCATAATATTCGAAAGAAAATGAATTCCAATAAAAGGAATTAGATAAATCATGGCCGGAATAATCTCATCTTTTTTCCACCATTTTTTTCCCCATACCTCCCATTTAAAAACTAAAAAAAGAGGAATTGCAAGAGGATAGATTAGATAAAACCAGGATTTATAATCAAGGGTTTTAAATAAAAACAAAATTCGTTCCAACGGATTTTCAAGAAGTGGATTCAAATAGACATCCTTATAAGGAAAAGGAGTTCCAACAAAAGACTCTCTAAAAAAAATCAAGAAAAAAAGATAACTTGCAGCAAACAATACAATGGGAATAGATGTTTTATAATTTTTCCTGAAAAAATACCATACACCAAGGAGAAAAGATCCGTAGGGAAACGTCTCTTTAAAAAAACATAAGAGACAAGCAAGTATAATAATGCCTACTCTATCCTTCTTTTTTATAGAGTAACACAACCAAATAAGAGGAAGCATTGACCAAGTCATTGGGTGGAGAGGAAAAGTAAGTCCTGAGAGAAGTCCTCCCGAAAACACCACCATAAAAAGAGACAGCAGCAAAACTTTTGGCCTATCCTTTAATTTGAAAAATAAAAATATAAATATCCCCCAAAACCAAACTGCTTGAAATAAGAAGTGTCCCCAAGGATGACCTTTGAAAATCTTAACAAATGGTATTCCAAGAAAAATAATTGGATCAAAATGATCATTAAAAATTTTGATGTTTTGACTAATCACAAAAGGATTAAAACTTTCAAAAGTTGAGAGCGAATTAAAAGACTCTTGATGAATTAAAAAATCAAATCCGGGGTGGCATGCATAGAAATACCCGAACGCATGATAAACAGTAACACTCGCAGCAAAAGTTAATATTACAACAACACCGAAAATCCAAAGTAATCTTAAATTAATTCTTTTCATTTATACTTTTAGCTAAAAATTATCGATGAGCTATCTTATACTGTAACACCACTTAATTCAACGTCTGTCACATCAACAAGATCCTGATTCATTCCTTTTATCTCACTATTGTTATCTCCCACCAACTGGTTACAAGTTTATGGGGTGACTCATTAATTAAGCAATTTAAGAAACACTAAAAAGGGAGCCGTCACCAACTCCCCTTTTAGTAAAACATGTAATTTTCAAGAATTATTATAATTTTTCAATAATCATGGCAGTCGCCTCGCCACCACCTATGCAAATCGCACCCATTCCATATCTGGCATTTTTCTTTTCCATGACATTCATTAACGTCACCATGATTCTGGTTCCAGAACAGCCAATTGGATGGCCGAGACTGACAGCGCCACCAAAGATATTAACCTTGTCATTGGAAAGGTCAAATTCCTTCATCGCGGCCATTGTCACAACAGCAAAAGCCTCATTTATTTCGTAAAAATCAATATCCTCTGGTTTCATGTTTGCTTTTTCAAAACATTTTCTCATTGCCTGTGACGGAGCAGTGGTAAACCACTCAGGATCTTGTGCATGTCCGGCGTAGGCCACAATTTTAAACTTTGCCTTGTCCTTGTACTCTTCCCCTCCGATAACAATCGCAGCAGCTCCATCATTAATGGATGAGGCGTTTGCAGCAGTCACCGTTCCATTCCTGTCAAAAGCAGGCCGAAGAGTTGGTATCTTTTCAAATTTTACCTTAAAAGGTGATTCGTCCTCTTCAACAATCACGTCACCTTTGCGGCCCTTGACAGTAACAGGAACAATTTCATCTTTAAAAAGTCCTTCCTTGACGGAACTTTGTGAACGTTTAAATGATGTTATGGCAAAATTATCCTGCTGCTCTCTTGTAAAACCGAAGTGACTCACACACTTTTCTGCAAAATTACCCATTGGCACCTGATTATAAGGATCAAAGAGACCATCATATTGCATGGCATCCTTAAGCTCACCATCTCCAAAACGATAACCGTTTCTTCCTTGAGGAATAAAATAAGGGGCAATAGACATATTTTCCATTCCTCCGGCAACAACAAGCTTGCTGTCTCCGGCAATAATACTTTGGGCCGCCATAATCATGGTCTTCATGCCTGAACCACAGACCTTGTTTACAGTTGTACACTGAACTGATTT
>JAGLPP010000204.1 GCA_023137315.1 Bacteriovoracaceae bacterium | reverse complement strand
GTTCAAATTCGCGGGATGAAGGAAAGAAAACCACCATTTCGATTTATTGCACCGGGAAAAGTATTTAGATGTGAAAGGACAGATGCCTCCCACGAGGCCGTCTTTCACCAGCTTGAGGGAATGCTGGTTGGAAAAAATATTTCGGTTGCCAATTTGATTTACTTTATGAAGATCACCCTGAGGGAAATTCTCAAAAAAGACGTGGATGTCCGGCTGCGTCCCGGTTTTTTCCCATTTGTGGAACCTGGCTTTGAGTTGGATATCAAGTGTCTTATATGTAACGGAAAAGGCTGCAATGTTTGCAAATATTCCGGCTGGGTGGAGCTTCTTCCTTGCGGAATGATTCATCCGAACGTTTTGCGTGCCGGAGATATTGATCCAAAGGTTTGGAATGGGTTCGCTTTTGGTCTCGGACTTGATCGACTTGTAATGATGAGATACGGAATTGATGACATCCGCCACATTCACGGTGCTGACTTGCGCTTTATCAGTCAATTCAAAAACTATTAAAAAAGAGGAATATGCCCATGTTTGTTTCCATCGACTGGATTAAGGATTACGTTGATCTTCCGGATATTTTACCGGAAGAAATGATGACTCGTTTTACCATGGCAACAGCGGAAGTGGAGGAGATTTCCCGAACAGGCGCTCATTTGCAGAAGATTACAGTTTCCGAGGTTGTTGACATTGAAAAACATCCGGAGGCCGACAGGTTGAAACTGGTGACGTTTAAGGTTGACGAAAAAAATACTAAAAAAGTTGTCTGCGGAGCTCCCAACGTGACGGTCGGAATGAAGGTTCCATATGCCCCGCTTGGAACAACCTTTCCAGGTGGTTTTACCCTGGTGCCAAAAAAAATTCGTGGAATCATGTCCGAGGGTATGCTTTGTTCAGAGCAGGAACTTGGGTTTGCGCAGAATTCAGACGGACTTATGTCGCTGAAGAAGGATGCTCCAGTTGGAAAAACCATGATGGAGTATTTGAATCTTAAGGAAGATATTCTTCTTGATATTGATAACAAGTCGCTTACCCATAGACCTGATCTTTGGGGTATGTATGGTATGGCACGTGAGTTTGCCTCTGTTTATGATTGTGAACTTAAGAATCCATTCTCTGGAAAATGGATGGAAAAGTTCAAAAAAATGTACACGAAGGATAAATCGCCCGTAGTTCCTGTTATTGATGGTGAGTGTTCCTGTCTTGGATATTATGGTTTAAGCGTTGAAAATATAAAGGTCGGGGAGAGTCCCGATTGGATGAAGAGAAGACTTCTTGCACTCGGACATCGTTCAATCAACAACATTGTTGATATCTCAAATTACGTCATGCTTGAATTGGGAATACCTCTGCATATTTTTGATCGTGATCTGATAAAAAGTGACAGGCTTATTATAAAGCGGGCCGAAAAAGAGGAGAAGTTTGTGACTCTTGATGAAATTGAGCGCAATCTTGTTCCAAGTGACACTGTAATTGGTGATGATAAGGAAACTCTTGTTCTCGCTGGTATCATGGGAGGACTTTCAAGTGGTGTGACAGAAAATACTAGAAATATTTTTATTGAAGTGGCCAACTGGAAAGCTGCTGATGTCAGGAAAACCAGTGGACGTTTGGGCCTTCGAACGGATTCATCACAGCGTTACGAAAAATGTCTTGATACGGCCCTTTTGGAAAGAACCATGTTTAGAACTCTCGAACTGGTGCTAAAACTTTGTCCTGACGCAAAGGTTGTCGGCAAGCTTGAGTATGATGGTATTAAATGGTGGAATGAAAAAACAAAGTTGATTGAAACTTCAGTCTTGAAAATTAACACGGTTCTTGGCACGCAAGTGAGCAGGGAAAAAATTGAAAGGATATTTACATCGTTGGATTTTAAAGTTGAAAAGATTGATGGCGGCTCCATTGATACAATGAATGTGGAGGTGCCGACATTTCGTGCTACAAAGGATGTTGAGTGTGAAAGTGATCTTATCGAGGAAATCGGAAGGATTATCGGCTATGATAATATTCAGGAAGTATCTCCTGCTCTGGATATCAAGCCTGTGCGCTTGTCTGAGGCACAAAAACTTCACAGGGATATAAGGGACTTTCTTGTTTACAAGGGAAATGCCTTCGAGGTGATGACATATCCAATGATAGGTCAAAAACTTCTGGAAAAAGCAAATTGGAGTGAGGACGCAATCCGTATTATTAATTATCTTTCTGAAGATCATGCGATCATGCGAACGTCGATGGTGCCGGGGATTCTTGAAGCAGCTTCCAAAAATCAGAAAAATTATGATGCTTTTAAATTTTTTGAATTGGGGCGAACTTACCACAAGGATAAAACGTGTTTTTTCAGTGAACGTAATCATTTGGCAATTGTGTTTGGAAGCGGAAGTGAAAATCCTTTTATGGATTTGGTGAATACGGTGGAAAAACTTTTAAAATCGATTTCTCTTCCGTTTGATTTGTGCGAACAAATGAAAATAAAAAGTAATATTTTTTTGGATGAGAAGTGGATTGGTTGTCATCCTTATGAGTATTTAAATATTCGCATTATGGGAAAAATGCATGGTGCGATTACAAGCGTTCATCCACTCCTACTTGGAAACTTTAAAATAAAATGTAATCTTGCTATTGCGATAATTGATCTCTCCTCTTTTGAAAATAAAAAGATTAAAGATCAAACAAAGTATAAAGCACTTCCCAAATATCCTGGCTCCACCTTTGATTGGACAGTTTTAGCGAATAACGATTCTCATGTTGAAGAGATTTTTAAGGCATTGAAAAAGGTAAAAATAAAACAAATGGTTAAATGTGAAGTGGTAAGTATTTTTAAGCTGAATGAATTGCAAAAAACTGTTACTCTTCGTGCCACTTTTAGCGATCCTGAGGGAACATTGGATGGCGGTTTTCTTGACAGATCAAAGAATCAGCTTGTTGAAATCCTCGGAAAATCGGGATTTCCACTTAAGATGCAGTAATGAAAATTTATTTTCGTAAAAATAATATATTTTCTGGAAATAATGCTTGACCAAGTTGTTGTTGTTCGACTATTATCGGCAACAGTTCGGGGTTAGTTAATCAAAAATTACGGTCTGGCAACAGATTGAAAATCAGTAAAATTTTTGCTAGCGGACCTTCTTACGCTCTTTAACAATTCATAATCAGG
>JAGLPP010000203.1 GCA_023137315.1 Bacteriovoracaceae bacterium | reverse complement strand
GTTGGCCAGGTGAAAATCGACAAACAGGCAAGTTTAGAGAGGATTTATATTATAGGCTCAACGTAATTCCAATACGGTTATCCCCATTGAGGGCAAGACGAGAAGATATTGAGCCTTTGGTGATGTTTTTTCAAAAGAAATTTAAAATTGGAATTAATACAAAATTTTTAAACAAAACAATACTGTATTTAAAATCCTATGATTGGAAGGGGAATGTACGAGAATTAGAAAATACAGTTAAGCGTCTTTTAACCCTGTATTCCGATCAGATAATTACACCCGAACAATTGGAAGGTAAGTTTTTCAATTATAATCCTAGCGAAATGAAGGACTTTGATTATGATTATCCAACTTTTAAAGAACAGTTGGATAATCATATTGCTGAACAAGAAAAAGATTTTTTTGAGTATCACTATTCAAGGGAAAACTCAATCAGGGCTACCGCAAAAAAATTGTTGATGCCTAACGCGACTTTGCAATTAAAACTAAAAGAGTTTTCTATAACTGATAAGAACAACTAGAGATTGATAATGAAGATTGTTAAGAGCATGATCAAGAAACTTAAAAGAAAGGCAGTTCTCTCAATAGGAGGGCAAAAGTTTCTTAGTATCCAATTAGATATTACAAATAACTGTAATTTGAATTGTGTTCATTGTTATCATCTCAACAATTCAAATGATGGGAGTCTTGATCTGGGGAATTGGATTGAGATTCTTGACGAATATCAAAAGTTGCTTGATTTACTTGGATTGAAACCATCTATAGCCATATCGGGGGGAGAGCCTTTAACATGCACATTTCTATTCGATCTAATCAGAGAAATTAGACAAAGATGGCCACTTGCCATGATTGTTGTTCTAACTAACGGCACACTTTTAAATCTCGAAATTATACAAGCGTTTAAATATAACGATGTTTCTATTCAAGTTTCATTAGATGGGGCAGACTCAAGCAGCCACGATAAGGTAAGGGGAAATGGAACTTTTGAAAAAAGTACGGATAACATAAGATTGGCAGTGAAGGAAGGGTTAATGGTTTATATATTAACTGTCCTTTCAAAAAGAACGAGTAAAGATATAGAGTTGTTGTTTGATTTGGCGAAGGAGCTTAATGTAGTTGCTTTGAATTTTACAAGGTTGGTGCCACAGGGAAAGGCATATGAGCTTATAAAATCAACACAGGATAAAAGTTTAAGAGGATTGCAGCTTAGAGATGCTTATAAAAAGATTTTGGAATGTTCAAAACAAACGAAGATTGCAACGAATACCAATAAACCACTATATGTATTAATAGATAAATCTTTGGGAGATAATAATTTGTTTGGTTTTCAAGGATTAGTAGTTGATTATCTTGGTAATTTGAAAGTATCGAGTAGATCAGATTATGTTTTAGGAAGTATTAAGAAGAGTGGTCTTGAGAATCTATTTTTGAAAAGTCCAATAATGAGACAAATAAGAAAAGGTAAAATTGATGTTTGTGGCCAATGTCAGCATTATTGTAAATGTGGCGGTGATAGGAATATGAGTTACTCCTGTTGTGGAAGTTTTTTCAAGGTTGATCCTGGGTGTTGGTTTGTGAATGAGATTAAAATAAAAAGGGAGACTATATGAGTTGTTTTAGAAAAAGTATTTTATTCCTATTGGCACTTATTCCATTAGCTTCTATCTCTTTTGCGTCTGAGAAAGGAGTGATGGAAGTTATTCAAGATTCATTTAATACAAAGAACCTTGAAAAGGATTTTATTGAAAAAATGGATACAGATTTATTACCAAATGCTTATTATCGTATTCTTGAAAAATATGGTGTTTATAGTGTTGAAGGATTTTTGTCTCCAGAAAACAGAGGGTTTAAGCAAGACCTCATGGATAAATATTTAGAAGAAGTTTTAATGAAAGGTGGCGGTGGCCCGAGAAGTTGGGCATGAGAATAATGAATAAGAAGTATGTCTATGTTATATTATTATTAACAGGTGTATTTGCTATAATGGCATATTACTTCAAGGGTACGACAATGAAAAATCGTTTAATAGTTGGTTTTCCGGTGCATTGGGGAAAACTTGTTCCTTCATTACAACATACAGCCTATGCTGATGATATTTTAGGTAATCAGTTTGAGGCACTTGTTTCTTCGCGGACAGGAGGTATGACAGTAGCAGAGGCCGCAAAAGAGTGGAATATAAGTGAAGATTTCAAAGTCTATACATTTGTAATTGATAATAAAAAGAAGTTTTCAAACGGCAAAGAGTTAACGGCAGAGGATTTTAAAAGGTCATGGGAAGAAGGTTTAAAGTTACCACCAGAATCTGCTAATAGTAGTTTACAAGACGTAATGTATCGAGTTGTTGGATATGAAGAGTTTTCCCAAACAGGTACTTTGAAAGGAGTAAAAGTATTAGATAAATATACAATTGAAGTAAGATTTAAAGAGCCATTTAGGATGGCATTGGATTATTTCGTAGGTAGTAGACTGGCTGCATATATTGAGGAAGGAGGCAGATATTACGGTACTGGTCCGTTTGTGATTACAGAGCAAAAGGAAAGAACACTACTGTTGGTTAAAAATCCTCACTACGCTTTTACAAAAAATGCTTGGGATGAAATTTTGATAAAAGTTATTCCAACTGAAAAGGCAGAAAGCTCTCTAATGAATAAGGAGATTGATCTATATTTATTTGCAGAACTTGCTGAAATAAAATCTTGCATGAATAAAAAAAGTGAAATTGGTTGTTTTTCAGGTGGAGAGGGAAGAAATCAGGTACTGGTTCTGAATCCCCTCAAGGGGCATATATTTGAAAATGAAAAGTTTAGAATGGCGTTGCAAAGTTTAATTCATAGCGAATTGAATTATGAAATCTTACCAAACTACCACAAGGTTAATTTAACGGTTGATCCACAAGTGTATTTACCTGTTCAAGCTGGAAGACTGCAAGATGAGGTAGCAAGTAAAATTATTAGTGAAGGTGCAAAATATATTGATGAATTTATCAACGCATCGAAAGCCAATCCCATTTTCCTAGTTACTTCTGAATCATCCAATTGGGTACAAGAAATGTTGGAGAAAAAGGGTGTTGAATTTCAAAAAAAATCGGGAAAAGTTACAATCAAGGATAGAGTAAAAATGTTTTATAAAACATTTGAGCCTGATATAATGGTAGGTTCATTTTCTGTGGCCAATGGTGATCCAGACGGTGTTTATCATGTGCTTGGTAAAGATGGCTCTATTGCCTCTCCCTTGGTTTATAGAGAGGATGTTACAGATTTGCTTGAAGTAGGGAGGAAAATTCTGGATTTGGCAAAAATCAATGAACACTATCAGCAAGTGGCAAGAGCCGTTTTAAAGGAAGTACCATTTGTGCATCTTGGGTATGTGAAAACTATTACGGCTTATAGAAAAGATCGAGTAAGGCCGGATCATCGTTTCAAAGAAAGAGAGGAAGGTTTGATTGTTTTTGAACCGAACCAATAAATATGATTTCAATTAAATACTGGTTTTATAGAAATGCAAAATTACCATTGATTCAAGTCGGTGTTGGAATTGTTCTTATCGTTGCGTGTTTTTTTTCCTACTCCTTGTATCGCAACAATCAAGTTCAAAGGGAAACGGCTAAAAATCTATTCATTATAGCCAATCATGCGTTGGAGAAAAATTATAGGCCAATATTAGAAACAGCTATTGCAGTTGCTTTTGAGGAGCTTGATGCTAGGAAAATCCTATTATGTAAAAACGAAAAAACCATATTTGTATATCCACATGGTGCGGAGGGATGTGAGAGAGGTAAAAATAGTTCGATATTTGTTGAACTATTGGAAATTCCGGTGATTGGGAAGCGTGATTTAAAATTTTATTTTTTTATGCCGAGAATAAAATTTTCGCCAAGCTATATCCCTCTTTTGGGGACAGTGTTTGTGTTTTTTATAGTGATTTATTTATTAATATTTAAAATTTATAGAAAAATCTCAAGTGATATTTTAAGACCTTTGGAAAGAAATCTACTGTCTGATGAACAGATGAATATTATTCAATTTGAAAGCCTCAGAAAAAAGATAAAGGAATTTAGCAAAACAAAAGAAAAAGATGCAGTTGCAAATGCGATAATTGAACATAATATTAATATTCGTCACAACGTAAAGTCTGCATTGCTAACTCTTGACGAGTTCAACAACTCGCTGGGTGGCGAAAGTATATCTTTAGGTAAAAAGGAAATGCTGAATGGTGCGATCGAGAGCATTGGCAAATTACTTTTAAGATTGTCTGAAAATAAAAAAAATGAAAAAAAATACGGGGTGACATCCAGAGGGAGTTCGTTCGTTGACTACGTTGAAGATGTAAATAATCAAAAAGCGGTAGTGCTAATTAATCAGTTGCTTGATAATTGTGTTGAAGCAAAAAGAGTGGAGTATAAGAATATAATCAATGGATTGAATGTCAAAGTTGATCTAAGTGATGAGGTTGCTAATTCATTTCTGAATATTGTTGACTTTGAGTTTCGCGCTGTAATTTCTAACATGATTAATAATTCGATACAGGCGTTAGGTGAAGATTGCAAAACTGTCGGTGTCAGGACGAGGAAGGTCAATGGTCAAGTCGTTATAAATATTTGGGATACTGGGAATGGAATACCAGCAGAAATAGTAGATAAGATATTTTTAAGAAATTTCAGTCATAATAAGCCAGAAGGCACGGGGTATGGTCTTTATCATGCCAAGACATTTATTGAATCTTGGGAAGGGGAGATAAATCTAACAAAAACCAGTATTGAAGGTTCTGAGTTTCAAATAACGCTACCTGTTTGGGAACCATCAGAAATAAGATTAAAAGATCAAACAACGGTTGTGATATTAGACGACGACAAAAGAATACATGAAAACTGGACTCAGAAAATAAATGAGTTTTGTTCCAGATGCGGTATAGCTATAAATGTTAAGAAATTTGAGGAAGTGCAAATATTTTTTAATTGGTTCAATAATGCTGATATTGATTTTACGAATATTATATTTTTAATAGACCAATACATTGAAGAAGGTAATACTAAAGGTACAGATATAATAGAATCGTTGGGAATTGTTGATGTCTCATGGCTTGTAACAAATAGCTATGACGAGACTGCTTTGATTGATGTTTGCAATGAGTTACACATTAAAATATTGCCTAAAGCCTGTATAGATTATGTAAAACTATTAGCATGATAAGAGGTAGCTTGAATTTTGTTTGTCCAAGTTTGGAGCTTTTGCCTTACTACTATAAGTTGTTTTATCTGGCAATATTATCGAATGTTAGTTGTTGTGAAAAAACAAAAAATTAAAAAAATCAAAATTTAATATTATTTTAAGAAAATGTGCCAGCCGACATTTGGGACTATATGCATAATGGAAATTTGTGCGAGACTCTTTTTCTGAGCGGCACAGAATATTTTCAGTGTGCCAGAATCATAATGCCAAAGGATTTTGAATAAAAACGATTACTTGGTTTTGCTTTTTAAAATTCGGTGGACGAACTTCACAAAAAATTCCACAAAATCACTAAATTTAAGTCAATTATATGGCTATGTATTTTTTCAATCCACCTGTTGTTTAACCAGTTCTACATGTGAACCTCCAACGAATTTTCAAGAACGCAAGGGGTCAAGACTGGATAAATTGCCGCTTAATAAAATCTAGGAAAAGTTAAGAAAAACTTAACTTGTCAGCATATGGAATAAATACTTCAATACATTGCCCATTTTATAAATTATTTTACAAATATCATGCAACAACTTATTGGGGGAAAAATGAG
>JAGLPP010000202.1 GCA_023137315.1 Bacteriovoracaceae bacterium | reverse complement strand
TAGTAATGAAATATGGTATGTTTCTGTTGCTTTCATATACTTGTGGACATTTCAAATTTAAAAATCTACTATTAATTTTTTTTCTTGTTTCTATGTCTTTGAGGAACCACTCATTATCAACTCCTGGTATTAGGACATGCATAATAATATGATTCTCGTAATCAATTAATTGGATTTGATTTGCACCGAAATTAATTTTATCAACATTAAATTTTTCCTGTTTTACTCTAACATAAATGTTATTTCTCTTTATAGAATCTAAGATAGAATTAAGTAAATATGTAAAGAAATTTGCATTTGACGAGATATTTCTATCTGATTTGCAAAAACAACGCTTACTATAGGAATATCTCAGTTCAACTATTTGGTTATCGGCGTGATATTGATGGTTATTTAACTTATTTTCTGACCTTGAAATTACCATAGGAAATTCGAAATTGACTTTCTCTAAATGTGTGATTATTTTTTTGGAAAATCTTATAATATTATCCATTGCTAAATAGCATCCAATAGCTTTTTCTTTTTTATTCTTATTTTTTTCTTTCTACGATAGAGATATTCATTTAGCAGTAATTTTATCAGATTTTCTTGAGCAGGATTTTGTATTCTAATGCCCCATTTGTGAGTAAATAATTGGTGTCCTTTCCGATTATGATTTTTTTTATCATGCTTAAAGGATTTCGATGAATAACTCGTGGGATAATGCTTGAATATTGCATCTGGGATGACATAGGAATGAATATTTTGGAGATAGCACGCATAAAAAAAATCATATATTTCCTTTGCCCATTTATAATTTGGATCAAACGAAACTTTTTCAAATATTTTTGATCGCATCAAAAATGGCGGTTGTGTTATTAGGTCAACTTTAAATGAACTAAAACCTCTTGAATCTAGCCATTCTTTGCTGATGAATTTTTTTTCAATGATTTTTTCTCCATTACATTCACCAAGAATAAATGAAAACCCAATATCTCTCCAGTACCCATACTCATTAACGGCGGCGCCAACAATATCAGCATCACAATTTTTTTTAAGAAAATTTAATAAATTCTCAACCGAATTTGCCGTTACAATCATATCATCATCCAGATAAAGGAGAAATTCAGTAATGAGATTATCTGAAATTACTTTTCTGGCATGCGATGGAGATAACATCATTTCAGGATAAATTATTTGCAAGTCATTCACATAATTTCCATCAAGCCTCATTGCTTTCTCTGAACTATCAACAACAATAATTCTATATGGTATGGATACATGTTTAATAACAGAGTCAAGACATGCCTTGATCTTTTCAGGTCGATTAGCTGTTGGAATGCCTATAGTTAATTCAATCATTGCTACTGCCTTAGGTTAAAAAATATACATTTGGATTCTTTTTAAAAGTAGCTTTTATATTTTCACAAATAGACGTATATGCCCAACGCTCGTACATAGAAGCAAAATACAGGGCTGTTTTTTCACGGTCTGCATAGTATTTTTGTTGTAATTCATAATCAAATAACTTTGAGGTATCTAATGAACTAAAATCAACCAGTTCATTTTCAAATCCAGACAAATAATCCAGAATATAATGAGAATATTTTTCAATTAAACATTCTTCGACTCTATTAAATACATCCCGCACATCCGCAAGTTTTGGGTTAATGCCTGATTGCAGCCCAAACATAGAGTTACCCCTCCAGTCAACACCGGCAACTGTAGGGGTAAGCAAACCTTCGTGATAGTCCATTCCAATTGCATTAGTTATCTTTTTCATGACCAATTGAGGATTACGAACCAAATCCTCATGTCGATAAATAATATATCGCTCACCAATCTTTTGTTTGAGGATCACTGATCTGGTCACAGTAATAAGCCAGTTCACAAGTGTCGTCTCAAAGAATTTCCCGTAATAATACTTTAAGATCCAATCAGGCCAATTTATTCTTCGGCCAATTCGCCCCCGTCCGATAAGCTGTCTGAATACCTTTTTCTTTTCAGATGCAAGATATCCCCGCACATCTCTTACTGGCTGGATAAAATAGCTATCAGGAAATTCTTTGAAATATAATTCAATATCTGCCAATAGCCCATTTCCAGAATGATAAACTACATAATCCAATGTACCTGAATGCTTTCCTTTATCCCAGTTCTTAAAAAATACGTGGTGCAAAGAATTATAAATATGTGAGATACTCCTATCATTACCAACCCTTTCCGTAAAATCATATAAAAACTGTTGATGAACAAAAGCAGCATTTATATTTAAGCCACTTGTCTTTGCAATTAATTTTTCGTTTTTAAAATGTTTTCCTACCAAGCAATGTTCTGATTCTCGATCAAGTAATATCTTCTTGATAACCAAATCTATTGTATCAGTTGGCAAAATACTTGGGAAATTTTGAACATTCAACTTTTGACCACGGTTTTTTAATGATGGGTGTAATGCATGATCCATAGGCAAAAACAACTCAAAAGGATATGCAGCTACATTTGGATGATGGTCAAACAATCTGTTGATCAAAGAACCGCCGCTCCTAACAGATGGACCAACAAATAAATTAATCATGCAATTCCTCTCACTTGGAGTTCTACTTCATATTTGGCGTGAATTTCAAGAAGTTGCAATTTTTACTTTTCTTTGTAATAGAAATTCTCGGAACAACTGATTTGCCTCGATTGGATGAAAATGGAGAAATCCCAAATAACATATCAGCCCCAATGAACCTCCACCGATAAAGGTCAATAAATGAGAAGTAATCTCTAAATAATACATGAACCAAAGCGAAAGGAAAATACCAAGCGACATCGCTAAAGAACTGAAAAAGACAATTTTTAAATTTATTAATATCTTCCCAATTGCCAACTTAATCAAGCTACTAGCTACGATTGTAAACAGGATGTACTGAAATAGGATTGATAAGCAGTAGCCTCTTGCAACACCAACAATTCCCCATTGTAATCCTATAACAAATGAAACAATTGTTACAACTGAAGATAGCATCATTATTACAAAAAGTTTACGTGTTTTTCCCAACGCTTTGAGGTAATGTGAAGCTATTGAGCTTTGTGAAATGAATATTAACATAGTTGTAAAGATGGGTACAAGTGGGATAATTGCTGCCCACTTTTCACCGAGTAGTAACAGTACGAATGGTTCAGCAAGAAAAATACTGCCAACTAATATTGGAAAGTAAATCAATGCCATAATCTGAGAACATTGCAGATAAATCAATCGTAATTGCCTCGTATCATGCTGAATCTCAGAAATTGCTGGGAATAGAACAGGTAAAATGATCCCGTTAATCAGTTTTAAAGGCCTAACAAGAAGCCCATATCCTTTTGCATAAAATCCTAATGGCGTTGCCCCAAGAAACTTTCCAATCAAAAACAAATCTCCTTTTTTGGTAAAATAGTTTGCAAATTTTGCAAGGCTAAGGTAGCTACTAAAAGAAAATATTTCCTTAATATGTCTTATATCAAAAGACAGTCGGGGGACCCAGTTCGCAAGTACCCAGACTATAGCTGCACTGAAAACAACTGTGATAATTTGATGAGTTACTAAACTCCAGACCCCAAAACCATTAAGAGCTAAAACAATTGCTATAATTCCAGATGTTGGTACTACAATTATCTTTTGGAAAAATATCGCCTTGAAGTTCATTTTCCGCATTAAAATTCCTCTTGGCACAATACTCATAGCAGAAAAGATTACTTTTGTTGCCATTAAGTAAACAATCCAACGAAGAATCGGATATCCATAAAAATTGGCAATGAGTTCTCCAGATAACAAGAGAATGGAAAAAACAACAATTCCAACTGCCGTATTGAGCCAAAAAATTGAGCTTAAGAATGATCTGTCACTTCTTTTGTGCCTAATAATGGCGTCTTCTGTACCAAAATTGACAAACAATTCATTAATGCCAGTAAAAACAACGACCATGGCTATTAGTCCAAACACTTCTGGGCCTAACAACCTTGCCATAATGATCGCTAGAACAAAACTGAAACTAGTTTCGAAAAACTTTGTCAGCGCACTATAACGCAAACCTGAAAAGACTTTTTCTCTTAACCCCATACAAAGCTATTTCCCTGAAATTAGGAGACCTTTGCACAACGTGACATTTTTTTGTCAGGCAAGGATAGCGAGAATCTATCGCTGACGCTTCACTTCGTGCAACCGGAGGAATACATTAGGTGTTGAAGGATAGCGCGATGCTTCACTTCGTGCAAAATTTTAAGCCTGACGCCGCATACGGACACGAAGTGAAGCATCGCGCTCAAAATGGCAGTTGTGCAAAAATCTCGTTAGGTAAAGGCTCAACAGTCATAGCCATCAAAGGAAGCTATGACATAATAGTGGGCGGAAATTATATGGTACCACATTTTTTTCATAGAACATTTCGGCGAATGGTTGTTGGGCAAACTTGTTTCCGTATGCATTCAAATTCGGGTGTAGCGATTCTCAAATAACACAGCAATGATCAAGCAGACGATATTGAATCAAAGCCGCTTTTCCAACGTAAAGCAACTAATGATCTGTTGAAAAACATATTATTCTGGAATCGTTCTATTGTCTTCCTTCCTTAAAGACGTTTATGTCATTAACAAAAGCAATATTGGTATATTTTTTTCTTTTTATTTCAGTAACATAATCATGAGTTTTCTGGTCATTCAAAAATCTCAACCTTTCATCCACTATCTTGTATCCATAGACCTTGAGAATACCGAATATTTCATCTATGGTATCTGGCCTGGCTTCTAAATATATTAGCTTCGGCCGCTTATCATACAACCACCCACTCATTCCCTTTAAAACTAAAGGCTCATGCTCTTCGACGTCAATTTTTATTATGAATTTATCAAATTTCATTTTGTTTATTGGTAATACGTTATCTAACCTGTCTTTTGTAACTTCTATTTTATTGCGGAAATAATTTCGCTCAAGTGAACCTCTGCCGCTTTTGTCTTCATCAAAATAAAAATATGTTTTCCCTGAAGAATCAGATACAGCGATCTCAAAAATGCTTGAAGCAATATTTCCAATATTGGTCTTTAGCAATTTGACAACCGAAGGATTAGGCTCAAATGAAAATGCCTTATTCCCATCCCCCATCATTAGGTAGAAATAGGTGTAGAAACCTATATTACTTCCGATGTCCAAGAATGCGGTATTTTCCGCTGAAAATCTTCTTAATATACTTAATAATGGGTCATTGGAATCAGCATTTAGAAACGACAGATGGACTTTATCCCTAATATTGAATTCAACAGGGTAAGGTAATTTAATTTCGACATTCACCTTGTCCAACCTACAATAAGATGAGGCAAACGATCTTTGTGCACCATTAATTAAGTGCCGAAAAATTAATTGGTTACATATTTCTTTTTGCCTAATAATATCTTCAGCACTGGATGGAAGTTTAATTGCACGACACAATCTATAAAGTAAGAATAATTTACTAAAAAATCTATGTTTATATGTTGTCAATAATTTCATTGCGTTACCTTGAGGTTTAGAACTAACTTCTGAAATAATGTATCCAGCTCAAACAAATCTGTAATCTTGGCATCAACCTTTTTATCTTCGAAAATGTCGTTTTCTGAATCCTTAACTCTTGCAACAAAAAAAAGGCTATTCACCTTAGCTGCATAATAGTCGCTCATCGCATCTCCAACAAAAACGACACTTGCCGAATCCAAATGGAATTCATTAACAACCCTTTTGGCCCATACCCCTTTCGGCGTGGGTGAACCAAAAACTCCTCTAAAGTATTTTTCTAAACCTTTGGTATTGACAATCTTCATCATCTCATCTTGTGGCGTTCCAGATATAATAAACAAGTGAATCTTGTTGGAGTATTTCCGCAAAAACTCCATTGCTCCTGGAACGAAATCACATTTCAGAACGCGATGGTAAACCAGATTAGAAAAATCTTCACAGAGCCGTTTAAATTCTTCGTTTAAAAGAGGTTTTTGCAGAATATTTTTATATATATGACGAAATTTGTCAAAACGGGACATGCCGCCGTTGGCATGATGAAAGGCTACGATTTGATCCACATGTTCTGGATAACCTTGAAACAATTTGCCAAAGGCCCATCCTTTAATATCCACCGATTCGAGGATAACCCCATCAAAATCAAAAAAAATGGCCTGTATGTATTTCATGACTCTTAAGGCCTAATCAATTTTTGAATGGTGGAAATATCCTTGCCATTTTTGTCGGATTTTGAATACACTTCATAAATTACATCAAGGATGCCCTGGCCCAGGTCATAATAACTGCCGGCAATCATCTTCTTGGCAACTCTTGGCCTAAAAGCGTACGGTGTTATTTCGTAATGTCCTGGCTCTGGCTCAGGACGGTATTCCACAGATATCTCGTCGTGGAACATTTCCTGAATCATACTTAATAAATCTTTTATCTTGATAGATTGATTTCCCGCAAGAATCACATATTGGTTGTTGAATTCTTCAGTAAGTATATCCACACTGCATCGAGCCGCATCCTCAACGTGAATATAATTTCTGATTTCTTCTCCATCCCCTTTTCTGACAATCTTGCCTTCTTCCACAGCCTGCTGAATGATTTTATACATATAATTAAAATGGTTGGACCGCCTCCCATACAAAGAACCGTATCTTAAAATGGTGTAATTAAGTCCATAGACCCTTTGATAGTCTTCAATGATCAGCTCGCAAGCCTGTTTGCTACTTCTGTAAAACGGAGCCAGATCACTGTAAACATAGATGGTACTTGCAAAAACAAACCGCTTGATTCGATGTAGTGTACAGGCCTCCGCAATATTAGTAGTACCCAGGACATTGGTTTCAACCGTTTTCACGGGATGTTGGCGCGCATCAGCAATTCCAGCGACACCGGCAAAACTGTAAACATAATCGCAGCCCTTTATGTATGTGGTCACCTTTTCATGGTCAAGTATATCTCCGACGATCATTTCTTGATCTTTGCGAATATAGGATGATTCTTGCCTGTCGTAAACAACAACATCATATCCTCTTTCAGACAATTCATCTGCCACATGACTTCCCAAAAACCCGGATCCACCAAAAACAATCGCCTTCATAATAGTTTTATATCTCCACGTTAATGAACTTTAATCGTCAAAAACACCTATAACCGTACATGGCGCGCTATCAATCTCTTGAACCATCAAAGGAACTACCCACACCTCTTTTAGATCATCTAAATCGGATGAGAAATTCATATCTTCAATGAGTACTATCGGATGACCAACACCCTCTGGATTTAAAAATGTCCTGTGCGCTTTCCTTCCCATATCTCTGCTCTCAAACGATGCAATGGAAATCCAATCCATACCTATGGCGCGAACCGCTGGAAACTCACGTCTCATCCAAAGGCCCAGATCCGGATGCAAGCCGGGATTGTGTTTACTGTAAGTTTCCTCTCCCCTGAATTTCCACCAGCCTGATTGAAAAAGTATAAGATCAGTTTCAGGATCAAGATTATTTGAAAAATCATCTTTCGTTATGATCTGACCAGCCTTTGCTTCAACTTGTATAACCTGCGGTTTTCGGAACAACCAGAAGTCAGAGGGATAATCGGTCACCTTCTGTCCTTTGACGAAAAAATGGGCAGGGCAATCAACATGGGTACCCCAATGATTCTCAAGACAAAACCGCCATGTATTGCAGGAATCTCCCTGAACAATATTCTTGACACAGATAAGACCAAGATCGGCCTTGCCGCCATAAACGGGCATAGCTTCGGCAATAGGATGCGAAAGATAAGAAATAAAAGTGCTCAATCACTCAATCCTTGAATTAGATTTTCCACCGCTTGCTTTTCCATAGCTACTCTTGCTTCCAAGGCATACGAACCGATATGAGGAGTTAGAATCACGTTTTCCAATGTGCAAAGCGCTCCCTTGTAAGGTTCTTTATCAAACGCGTCTAAGGCGGCCCCAGCCAAATGCCCTTTTTTTAATGCATCATACAAAGCTTCCTCATCAACAACCCCTCCCCGAGCTACATTTACCAGCCAGGCCCCCCGTTTCATCAATTGGATCTCTTGCTCTGTTATTATTGGCCCCATTTCCTTCATAGGAGATAAATGCAGAGAAATGATATCCGCCCAGGCAAGTAAAGTTTTGAGCTTTTGAGGCGAACAAGGCGACTTGCAAGAAACTTTGCAGGAATCGAAATAGCTGATCTCGACGCCAAAGGGCAGCAATAATTCGGCGACCTTTTGCCCTATCCGGCCGAAGCCCACAATCCCTATTTTCTTTCCATGGAGAAGATTTCCCATTCGTTTTTTCCAGGTCCTTCCCCTTAATTCTCTATCCATCTGTGTGATTCTTCTTAGAAGATCCAAAATTAATCCCACGGTTAGCTCTGCCACAGGCAGCGTAGGGCCATAAGGAGTATTGTACACCTTAATCCCCAGTCTTTGCGCAGCTTCCAAATCCACGTTATCCGTCCCAACACCACATCGTGAAATGACTTTAAGCCAAGGCAAATTATTCAGCGCACAGCTATCTAATGGTTCTGTACCTGCTATAATACCTTTAACGCCTTTTGCCAGATCTATGATCTCTTCTTTGGTCAGCTTTCTGCCAAAAGGATTCAAGATATACTCAACTTTTTCCTTTTCAAGACACTCCAGGGGCAGTCTATCGTATTTCCCGAATGAAGTAGTAGTGATTGCGATTTTCATTTTAGCCCTAACTTATATTTCTTTATTAAAGGATTATGCTCCATCAGCTTTTCCACACGTTTTAGATCATCAATGGTATCCACGCTGTAGGTATCTTTATCCGTATGAACCATCTTGACTCTGTATCCATGTTCCAACACTCTAAGCATATCAACTGATTCAACTATTTCAAGAGGAGTCGGATCCAGTTGATTAAATGTGATCAAAAAGTCTCGACGGAAAGGAATAATACAAACCTGTTTCAGCATCGGTAAGTTTTTTGCTCCTTTTTTCCATGATGGTATAGGTTCACGTGAAAAATAAAGTGCAAATCCCCTTCTGTCTGCCACTACTTTAACTTCATTTGGGTCCTCATGTTCTTCACGAGTTCTTAACGGTGCCATCAAGTTGCTAACCATTATCTGCTCATCTTCTATCAAAGGCCGCATTGCCTCATCGATCATGTCTGGGTAAACCATGGGTTCATCACCTTGAATCATGACCACGATATCAGTTCTTTGGCCTGTTTCTGATTCTATTTTAAGCATAGCTTCGGCAGTTCGATCAGATGCTCTCTCGTGAGTATCTGTAGTCATTAGAGCCTTACCGCCTATTGAGTTCATATAGTCAACAATTTCTTGATCACAGGTGGCGACATATAAGTTATCAAGTGACTTGCTCATGTGGCTGCGATAGTAAACATGACCCAGCATGGGGATGCCCAAAATTTTCGCAAGAGGTTTCCCAGGAAATCGGGTTGATGCCATACGAGCAGGTATTATGCCTATAATATTCATCTAATCTCCTTTTAGTTTTAATAGTGCATTACATGCAGCATCACCTAAAAAGATCGTGTCAATGCTGAAAGCCAAAAGCTTATATCCTTGCTCTTTTCTTTTTCTTGCTTCTTCTGGATTTGATGAAACGGAATGGAAGCCAGCAGTAATACTGTGACGTTCAGCAGCCTCCATAACCTTTTCTAAAGCCGATACAACTTCAGGATCATCGAAAACGCCAGGTTTTCCAAGAGAACCAGACAAGTCATAAGGTCCAATTATAAATGCATCAATGCCTGGGGTCATGAATATTTCATCAATATGGTTGACAGCATCAATATGTTCAATTTGGATAATAACAATACTTTCTTCAGAAAGCCAAGTCTTATACTCCTCAAACTGCCGGCCATATTGTTGAGCGCGATACAGACCAACACCTCGTGTCCCAGCAGGCGGATATTTGACGGCATTAACAGCAGCCTTTGTCTCTCGTGCGCTGTTAACATTGGGCACAACCACCCCGTAAGCGCCTGCATCCATCACCCTTTTGATCAAATTTGGATTGTTTTC
>JAGLPP010000201.1 GCA_023137315.1 Bacteriovoracaceae bacterium | reverse complement strand
CCGGCAACATTAAAATATCTCAAAGCGATATAATTGAAATCCTTGTGCGCATTGGATACATCCTCCAGAATCATTTCAATCATCATCTTTGATCGTCCGTACGGATTGATCGGGGCAAATGGAACCGTTTCATCAAGACTTCCAGTTTCCCCCATGCCGTAAACGGCAGCTGTACTTGAAAAAATAAAATTATTCACATTATTTTTAATACAAGACTGAATAAGGTTCAAAGTTTTTACAGTATTGTTATGATAATATTTTACAGGATCTGTAACTGACTCCGGCACAACAATACTTCCGGCAAAATGAAGAACCGCCTTGATATTATAATTGTGAAAAACCTTATCAAGATCATCTTGAATTCCAATGTCCCCAACAACAAGATAGCCGTATAAGATAGATTCCTTGTGTCCTGTGCTGAGATCATCAAGAACAACAATCTTATGGCCGCTTTCTCCCAATAATTTAACAACGTGGGACCCTATGTATCCCGCACCGCCAGTAACAAGTATCGCTTCATCCATTATTTTTTCCTCATTTATTATTTTTCTATTACCCTATTTTATAGATTTTAAAAACTATGGCCAAACCTTTATTCCATATAGGTTATTTTATTGCTAGTATCGAATTTATGAATAGAAAACAGCGCACAATGTCATTAATCAAACAACTCGATAAACGAATTCTGGTTTTGGACGGAGCAACCGGAACGGCACTTCAAAAACAAAATCTTACTGCCAGGGATTTTGGAGGGGAGAAGCTGGACGGATGTAATGAAAATCTGGTTTTAGTACGTCCTGACATTATTCGGGAAGTACATGATCTCTATCTAAAATCGGGCTGTGATATCATTGAAACGAATTCATTTGGTGGAACTCCTCTTGTTCTTGCTGAGTATGATCTTCAAGACAAATGCTATGAGATCAATTTTAAATCAGCGCAAATTGCGAGAGAAATCGCGGACGAACACTCCAAACTAACTCCGGATAAACCACGATTTGTCGCTGGTTCCATGGGACCAACAACCAAGGCCCTTTCAGTAACAGGAGGAATTTCATTCAACGAACTTCTCCATCATTTTTACACACAGGCCAAGGGACTTTACGACGGTGGAATCGACTATTTCCTTCTGGAAACCTGTAATGATACGAGAAACATCAAGGCCGGTCTGATTGGTATTAATAAATTTCTCTCGGAACAAGATGAAAAGATACCTGTCGCAGTTTCGGTAACCATTGAGATGATGGGTACCATGCTGGCGGGACAAACAATTGAGGCCCTGATCACATCTTTGGAAAATGTTGAACTTTTATACATAGGTCTCAACTGCGCCACCGGCCCGGAACTAATGACCGATCACATACGATCACTTTCAAAAATGGCAAATACCCGTGTCGCATGTGTCCCAAATGCAGGTCTTCCCGACGAAAATGGAAACTATCTTGAAACGCCACAAATGCTGACTGATGCCTTGGAGCGTTTCGTTGACAATAGTTGGATAAACGTTCTTGGCGGATGTTGTGGAACCTCCTATGAACACATTAATGCCATCTCCGAAATGGCCGCATCCAAAAAACCCAGAAGCTTTGAAAATAATAATACATCCAGGCTTTCCGGTCTTGAATGTCTTGAAATTACCGATGAAAAAAGACCAATCCTTGTTGGCGAAAGAACCAATTCCATCGGCTCAAAAAAGTTTCGTAACCTTATCGCAGACAAAAAATTTGACGAAGCTGCGGAAATTGCCAAGGCACAAGTAGCAAAAGGCGCACACATTATTGATGTTTGCCTTGCAAATCCCGACAGCAATGAACATGACGATATGGAAAATTTTCTAGAGCGTCTGATTCAGAAGATCAAAGCACCAATAATGATTGACTCCACCAACGAAAAAGTTATTGAAACAGCTCTAACCTATTGCCAGGGTAAAACGATAATCAACTCCATCAACCTCGAAAACGGTGAGGAACGTTACAAAAAAGTGATTCCACTCGCCAAAAAATATGGGGCCGCACTCGTGGTTGGAACAATTGACGACAATCCTGAACAGGGAATGGCATTTACAAGGGAACGCAAACTTGAAGTTGCCAAACGATCCCATGAGCTTCTTACAAAAACATACGGCGTTCCCGAATCCGATATTTATTTTGATGCCCTCGTATTTCCGTGTGCAACAGGCAGCGAAGAATATGCAGGCTCGGCAATTGAAACAATTGAAGGTTTAAGACTTATAAAAAAAGAATTTCCAAACTGCAAAAACATTCTAGGTGTTTCAAATGTTTCATTTGGACTTCCACTGGCAGGCCGGGAAGTTCTCAATTCAGTATTTCTCCATCACTGCGTACAGGCCGGCTTGGATCTTGCCATAGTCAACACTCAAAAAATCAAACCTTTTTCATCTCTTGGTGAAGAGGAAATAAAGCTGGCAGAGGATCTTTTGTTTAACAGGGTTCCTGATTCTGTTACAGCATTTGCTGAACATTTTAGAGGCAAGAAATCCGTCAAAAACAAAGTTGAATCAGATATTCCTCTTGAAAAAAGAATTTCACAGTACGTCCTTGACGGAATAAAAACAGGACTTCACAAGGATCTGGATAAAATGGTCGAAACAACCTCTGCCATTGATATCATTAACGGCCCTCTTATGGATGGGATGAAAGAGGTTGGCAAACTTTTTAACGGAAACAAACTTATCGTTGCCGAGGTTTTGCAATCCGCCGAAGTCATGAAAGCTGCCGTAAACCATCTCCAGACAAACATGACACAAGGACAGGAAAATTCAAAAGGAAAAATTCTTCTGGCAACCGTGAAGGGTGACGTTCATGATATTGGAAAAAATCTCGTGGATATCATACTGTCCAACAATGGCTTTGAGGTCATTGATATCGGAATAAAAATCACCTCCGAACAGCTTATTCAGGCAGCACGTGAGCATAAACCTGACATCATCGGTCTTTCGGGATTATTGGTGAAATCGGCACATCAAATGACAACCAGTGCTGAAGATCTGGCGAAGGCCGGCATACAGGCACCTATCCTTGTTGGTGGAGCAGCCTTGTCAAAAAACTTTGTCATGAATAAAATTGATCCTGCGTATATGGAAGGCAAGGCCTTTTACGCAAAAGATGCCATGCACGGTCTGTCTCTTGCTAATAGAATAGTGGATAAAGACGAATTTCATAAGCTTCTTAAGGAAATTAATGAGAGCAAA
>JAGLPP010000200.1 GCA_023137315.1 Bacteriovoracaceae bacterium | reverse complement strand
GATTTTTAGATATATAACTTGGTACAATAGAGAAAGGCTCCATTCTTCACTTGGATACTTGAGTCCTGTGGAGTATGGTGAACAAAATCGTCATGCTGCTTAAAACAGTGTCCGTGGATTCAAGGGAAGATCATTACGCTAAAAGAGGCAGATTCAAATAAGGTACAAATAATTCAAATTGAAAAAATAACTAAAACTCCTGGGGCTCCTCCCAAGGTCGTTACAACAATAGATTTTGATATCAAAAATAATAAATGTATCCCTCGAATAGGACATAGTGTTGCCAATATAAACGGTAGTGATGTTAAAACCACTGTTTTTGATACTAAGCTGTGTAAAAAGTTAGAAGAATATTTTAATTCAAAAAAAGAATTAATGGACAAATGTTTTGATCCTAAGTCTAAAGAAAATAAAGCGGTTGAATCTTTGTTAAAAAAAGCAGGATATGACACTACTGCAATTACTCAGCAATTCGCACAGTTTACCCCAACTCTGCAGAGGTATTCTTACTCGGTGGAACAAAAAATTCTAGCGGGAACAAGTAAGACATTTGATTTCATGTCTAAAAATAGCGATCAAGAGAATAAGCAAATGTTGGGAATTTTAGGGGGGAGTCCTTTGGTTTCAGGGTATATGATACTCAATGATTGTTATGAGAAAGGCTTAAAGGAAGTAATATCAGATGATGCAGTATGGTCTTTACCCGCAGGCGCTCCCAATGGAGAACAAAATGGCGCTGTAGTTAAAGAAATGTAATGTATTTTTGATAAAGCAATTAATTCACCGTTTTTAAAAAAATAACAGAGAACATTTTGCGAGAAAACTGAGAACAAATTCGAGAACAATTTAATAATGTTCTCGGAATTTTGAAATATCTTCCAACTGCCTAAAATGATTAATGATAAAATCTGGATTTTGCATAAAAAAGTTCGATATGTGGAGCAATGTCCGCCATTTTTTGGATTAAGCGACTCATCGAATTTTCAAATTGTGATTTCAAGCAATTAGAGTTAATAGATTATGTATCATCGAATCTGAAACAATGGAGAAATCATCATGAAAGTGTTCATTATATTTATTCTTACTACAGTGTCTTTGAGTTGTTTTTCAATAACATCGAAAAAATTCAAAAATAAATATGAAAAAATCAGCAGAGATTTAAGTGATAAAATTAGCTTATGTCAAAAGCAAAACAAAAATACTGTTAAGAAACCAATCAAGGAATTTGAAAATGCTATTCGCAAAGAAGAATATGTGGCTTTTATAGAGGATGAAAAGAAGGCATTATTTTACATAGATAACTTTGATTTTTCCAAGCTTACAACGCAACAAGAATATAAATATTTCAAACTTATCCTGGAAAATTGCAGTAAAGATAATTTAGAAATATATGCAAAACTTGAAAAAAATCGTCAGTCCTGTTCTCCGATATTTGATGAATTAAATTTTATGAGAGGTTTGATATATGCTACAAAAAATTTTAAATGGAGTACTAAGACAGTAGAAAAAGTTAAAAGCAAAATTCTGCGTTATATTAAGTTTCAAGCGACATTAGATACAACTCCCATTATTCACAGCTTGATATCCTTGACTCTGTTAAAAGAAATGGTTGAGTATGGTCTAATAAGTAATAAATATAAAAAGGAAATAGTATCCGCTAGAGACAAGGGAGAACAAAGAGCAGAAGACTTAAAAAAACAACTCAAGAAGGAAAAAATAGATCTTAACAAATATAATTGCAGCGATTTGAATAGATTTCACAATAGAGAGTTAAAAATAAGCAAAAAGACAGTAAGAGAAATAAGAGCATTGCTGGCAAAGATTACGAAATAATCTCTTCGTTACTCGTTTCATATTCTGAAATATTTGTGACGATAGTGTGGTAACGGTATTCTGTCGTGTATGTTCGTTTTAAACCTCGATTAGAGTGTATTGAAAAGTAATATTTGTCTCCAAAAGAAAATCTAAAGATAAAAATAATAAAACCGATAGTTATTTTCCGGATTGACAATTTCCTTGGATAATTATATTTTTTAGATAATATTATTCATCGCTAATAAAGGAGGTAATCAATGAAAAAGAAAAATTTATTTGTGGTCTCCTCGCTCGTCAAAGCCTAAGAGACCACTTAAACATCTACTAACTATTTAATCGTCAAAGATTGAAGTTCAATTTTGTTATTGTTCTCTGATGTTTTTGACAAAGGAACTGTGTATGAAATTAGTTAAGACTAGTAAAGGCGTCTCTATATTTAATAAGGAAGTCGACTATGGAGAATCCTTTGTTGAGGAATGTATTAACAACAAAGATAAAAGTAAAAGTCAGACTTTTGCGATAGATAGTGATAAGAATATCTATATCGGAGGGTGTGGATATTTTAGAGTTGATTCAAGAAATGCTACTTGCTATATTCATATAGCCATTGGCGATCCTGATTATTATAACAGAGGTTATGGTGCTGATGCTCTGAAAACCTTATGTAACTATCTTTTTAATGAAGTTAATATTCGCAAAATTCAATTAGAGGTCTTGGCATATAATGTACGAGCAATTCGCTGTTACGAAAAGCTGGGATTCAAACATGAAGGACGACGACTAAAAGAAATTTATCGTAATGGTAAATATTATGATGAATGTTTAACGGCACTTTTTAAAAATGATTTCAAATATCATTACGATTTTATATATATCGACGAGGAGCAATGATTTTTTGATATTTCTACAAAAAATTGAAGAAACTAGAACATAATCGGTTGAAAGGTTCAGGTGGGGCCATCTCCGCCATTTTTTTCACCGACCTTTTTATCTTTTTGAATTTGTTGGCATTTGACTACATTTCAAAAAAACGGCAGCATGCCACCTCATGAGCTTGCCCACGCTAAATTCAGGGTTTTGTGTTAAAAAGGTTTTAATGGTGATAGTATCTCTCGGTTAATTATTGTTATGAAAAGGAATAATTTAATGAGTGAGTTAAAAGAATGGATAAAAATATTTGAGGATTACCTCGGTAAGAATCCTAGCAGCGACGGAAGTCATAATGTAGGACATTTTAGAAGAGTGTGGAAAAGTGCAAATAATATTATGGATTCTGATGTTGACCAGCTCGTAGTTTTAGCGGCTTCATATTTTCACGATATTATTAGTTATCCAAAGAATCATCCCAATAGATCAAGATCATCAAAAGATGCGGCAATCAAGGCTGAAGAGATATTAACAGGGATGAATTTTCCAGAAGAAAAAATAGGAAATATTAAGCATTGTATTGAAGCTCATTCTTTCTCCGCAAATATAACACCTGAGACAGTCGAGGCTAAAGTAGTTCAAGACGCAGATAGAATGGAGGCCCTTGGTGCCATTGGTCTCGCCAGGACTTTCTATGTCGCTGGCAAGTTGGGTTCTGAGCTATTCAATGAAAATGATCCTCTGGCAAAAGAGAGGGAACTGGATGATAAGAAATATGCTCTAGATCACTTTAAAGTGAAGTTGTTAAAATTACCGGCCACTATGCAAACCAAGCGTGGAAAATTAGAGGCGGAGAAAAGAGCAAACATTCTTGTGAAGTTTACTGAAGATTTACAGCTTGAGCTTTAGGTATTATGGAGCATTTCGTAGAGTTACCTGATAGAATAATAAAAAAGACATAGAAGGAATGAATTATGAGTAAATTTAATTTTGACATTATTGTAATTGGAGCAGGGCCCGCTGGAATGGCTGTATCTATTATGGCTAGCGAAATGGGCTTAAATGTTTGCGTCATTGAAAAAAATAAACTGGGTGGAGAGTGTATGAATGTTGGGTGTATCCCATCGAAAGCTCTGTTAAGAATGGGGAAGGTTCGAAATACTTTTAATAAGTTGGATAAATATGAAATGGAAGGAAAAAGTCTTCCAAGAGTAAAAAATATTTTCACTAAAATCCAAAAAGATTTAGAATATATTAGTAAAGCCAAGACAGTCAGTCTTTTTAGTAAAGCCACGGTTAAAATGGGAAAATCTGCTCGATTTGTTGGATCAAATGTTATTGAAGTGGGAGAAGAGAAAATTTCAGCGAAAAGATTTTTCATTTGCACTGGAACTACACCGGCAATACCTCCAATTCCAGGATTGAGAGAAACTGATATTATGACTAATGAAAACATGTTTGACCAAGATGAAATTCCAGCAACATTAGCAATTATAGGAGGAGGAGCAATTGGGACGGAGATGGCACAAGCCTTTTCTCGTTTGGGAAGTAAGGTTAGTATTGTTCATATGGATGAACATTTAATTCCTGCCGGAGATAAACAGGCGGGGGATCTTCTATTCTCCGTGTTTGAATCAGAGGGGATAACTGTTTTTAATAAAACTGGTATTGAGAAAGTTGAAACAATTGATGGTAAAAAAATTGTTCATCTGGCGAACGGTGAAAAAATTATAGCGGATAAATTGTTGGTCGCCGCAGGACGTTCTCAAAACTTTGATAATCTAGGTCTGGAAGCGGTTAAAGTAAAGACATCAAAAAAAGGGATTATAGTTAATGAACAGCTGCAGACTAATAGAAAACATATTTATGCCGTTGGTGATTGCAATGGTAATTTTCTGTTATCTCATGCGGCCATGCACCAAGGGATGTGTGCTCTGATGAATGTGTTTTTACCATGGCCAATAAAGAGGAGTTTTAGAAATTATGTAGTTCCATGGACTGTTTTTACGGAACCTCAAGTTTCATTTGTCGGAAAAACTGAACTTCAATTAAAAAAAGAACGGGTGAACTATAAGGCAATTCAAGTTAACTATGAAGATTATGGCGCAGCAATAGCTGAAGGTGTTGATATTGGTTACGTAAAAGCATTAGTTGGTCCATGGGGTAAGATATTCGGTGTGAGTATTGTTGGCGAAGGGTCAGGTGAGATGATTAATGAATGGGCATTGGCCATTCAAAAAAATATTAGATTAACAGATATTATGTTCTTGCAGCATTCTTTTCCTTCGATGTCTTTTTTGAATAAAAGGATTTCCGAAGTTTGGATGATGGAAAAACTTAAGGGCCATAGAATTAAGTCTATGATTAAGGCATTCTTTAATTTCAAGACATTTTTTTCTATTGTTTTGATCAGTCTATTTATTGTCTGATGTTATTGAAGAATTGAAGCAATCAAAAGACGTCTATAGATCTACACCATTATTTTCAGAAAATATTAGGAGAGACATAAAGTTGTAAATTTAGTATTGTGTATTGAAATGAATGAGTTATCTTCAAATTCCAGAGTAGTGGTGGTTGGTACAAGCGGTGCTGGAAAAACAACATTTGCCCGCAAGCTATCATCAAATTTTAGACTAACGGACATTGAATTGGATGCTTTGTTTTGGGAGAGAAATTGGACAAAAGCAGAATCTGATATTTTTCGAGAGAGAATCAAGGTTAAGCTGTCTCAAAATCCAGGATGGGTAATCCACGGAAATTATGGAAAAACAAGGCACCTGTATTGGAAAGAAGCTACGCATTTAGTTTGGTTGGATTACTCATTTATGCTGATATTTTGGAGGGTTCTCAGAAGGTCTATTTCGAGGATTGCTAAAAATGAGCCTCTTTGGAATGACAACAAAGAGAGTTTTTTTAAAACTTTTTTTAGTAAAAAATCCATCATATTTTGGATGTTCCAAACTTATTCGCTTAGAAAAAGGCAGTATGAGGAGCTGGTGAGATCTCCCGCATCTTCACATTTGGAAATTCTGAGGTTTTCAAATCCGAAAGAACTTGAACGGGCCATCCCGATAAAATAATGATATTTATAAAATATGAGAAGAATAATATTTTTTGTAATTATAGCAGTAATTGTAGGTGTTTTAGGATATTTCACAACCTATAGTGTGAATATTGGTCAACGTGCCGTTGTTTTTCGTTTTGGGAAAATTATTTCCATTCATAGCGAGGGGGGACTCAAATTCAAATGGCCCTTTGACATGCTTATTAGAATTTCCCCAAATCAAGTCCAGCGACTTGAAGTTGGATATCGTTCTGATTTGAGTAAGAGAACGTTTTCAGACAGAAACACGAGTCCTCAACTTTGGGAAATGAAACATGTCTCAATACGAAAGAAAATATCTGAATCATTAATAATTACTTCGGATGAAAATATTGTTGATGTAAATTGCGTACTTCATTATCAGATTAGTGATCTAAAGAACTATCTGATTAATCTTGATAATCCCAGACAATTCATTAGAAATGTTACCGAATCCTCTCTGGAAAATCTTCTTGGAAAAGAAAAACTCGAAAATATTTTGGTGGAAAACAAATTTACACTACAAAACAATCTTAAATCCGCTATTCAAAATTTATTGGATAAATACAACACAGGTATAAGTATTGTGAAGGTGAACCTGCAGGATATACATCCCCCTGTTGAAGTGGTTCACTCATTTCGTGATGTTACAAGTGCCAGAGAGGATAAAAATACAATGGTATATGAAGCTTTGGAATACAGGGAAAAACGGATGCCTGAATCAAGGGGAAAAGCTTATAAAATGAAAACGGATGCCCTTGCTGAAAAAAAGAATGCAATAATGAAATCACAAGGGATTCTTGCGAGATTCAACAAGGTTAAATCCATTTATAGTAAATGGGGACAATTGTTGAAGATAAAAAAGTACTATGATTACATGTCATCTACATATTCATCATCAAGATTATATATAGTTTCAAAAAAACTATTGAAAGATATTGAGCTGTTTAAGCAGCAGAAAAGAACTTCGGTAGAGGATAATGAGAGCTATTACAAGGATGAAACATCTATTTCTCATTAAAAACAGAGGTGCTGAATGAAAGTAAGAATAAAGAAAACAATGATTGTCATTTTTAGTATAATTATTTTTTGTGTGATTAGTTCATTTCTTTTTTGTTTTTCCGTGCAGGAAAAGGAAGATGTTATTATTACTCAATTTGGCAGAGTTATTAAAAGTACATCAAGTCCCGGTCTTCATTTTAAATTACCGGCACCAATTCAAAATGTGCTTAGATTTTCCAAGAAACTTAAAGTATTTGAATCAATTCCAACCGAAATACTGACACAAGACAAGAAAAATCTACTTATAAACAACTATGTTATATGGAATATTAAAAATCCGCTTTTGTTTTACAAAACAGTAAAAAGCGTTAAAAGAGCACTGGTACGGTTGGAAGACATTGTTTATTCACAAATGAGAAACGAGGTTGGGCTTTATACTTTTTCTGAAATTATTGCATCCAAGAGGGAACAGATTTCTCTTAATCTTACCAGAAAAGTACAGGAGGAATGTGCAATACTTGGTGTTGATGTTGTAGACATTAAAATAAAAAAAGTATCTTTTCCTTCACAAAACCTGAATGCCATATATCGACGCATGATTGCGGAGAGGAAAAAGATGGCGACGAAGTATCGCTCAGAAGGAGAAGAGGAGGCGATAAAGATTCGTTCAGAAACAGATAAGGAAAAAACAATTATTTTAGCAAAAAGCTATAGGGAATCTGAAGCAATCAAGGGAGAAGGTGAAGCCGTATCGATGAAAAATTATGCCAGGGTAATTAGAAAGGACATAGATTATTACAAGTTTACCCGTTCAATGGAAGTATATTCGGAAATGATCAAGGAAAATTCAACAGTTATTTTGTCTACTGATTCTGAGCTGCTTAAATATTTTAAACCTCCAAAAAAGTAGGATGACAAATGAATCCCAAATATAAGGTTTGTATTATCTCAATTGTTGTCTGTTTCCTGTTGGCAGGCTTGAAATATGTTTTTTCCATCTATAGTGGAAGTGTATCACTTAAAGCCGATGCATTGCACTCACTGCTGGATATGATGACATCAGCTCTTGTATTGGCAGCGATAGCCTCGGAGGGAATTAAGTTTAAAAATAAAAAATACCGATTGATTCCCAAAATATTTGAAATATTTGTTCTTTTGGTAATTATCTTTTTTGTTGCATATTTTGGAATAGGTATTTTTTCTGAATTATCCTATCCGGGTTCATCTCCCGATGGTCTTCCTGTAAGGTTTCCATTTTTAATAATTTTTACATCCCTGATATCAATATTTGTAAGTCATTTTCTTTATCGTTACCAAAAAAGAGTGGGAATGCAGGTTAAGTCACCCATAATATTAGCTGATGCCTTTGAAACAAGAATGGATCAAGTTAGTTCATTTTTAGTGCTTCTTAGTACGGTTGGATTATTAACAGGTCTGAAATCAGAAAATACTTTTGTCGTAATCATATTAGGGATTATTTTATTTAATGTTTTTATTTGGTTGTTTGAAACAATATACAGGGTGGTTACAAACAAGGAAATAAACATTCAATATTATTTAAAAATATCATTCGAATGGATAATAACCTTTATTAAGCGACATCGAAACCTGTTGCGTGATAATAAAAAACCGATTGGCATTTCCATGTGTATGATTGTTGTATCCATGCTGGTTATCTATTTACTTTCAGGAATATATTCATTGAGACCAGGGCAAATGGCAGTTGTGCAATATTTTGGAAAGCATGTCGTTACGTTGGGTGCAACTCCTGGGCTGAATTATTGCTTTCCCAAACCTTTTAGCACAAGGAAAATATTTAATGTTGATGAAATTAAAAGAATTGAGATAAGGCCATTTTTTGATAAAAATTTACGTTATTACATTACCAAGGATGAAAATCTTATAGATATTTCAATGGGAATGCAGTTTAAAATATCCGATCTCACAGAATATTTTTTTAATACTGAGGAAAACAAAAGAATTATCGAAGATATTCTAGAAGCAACTACAACTGAAATAATCGGACAGTTTGATATTGATGATGCCCTTGTTCATAAAAAACAGACGGTATTGAATTTAATCAGAGAGAAAGTGCAAAATGTAATAAAACAATATTCCCTTGGCATATATGTGTTGAACATCCAATTTAAAAAAAATTCACCCCCGAGAGAGGTTATTAGAGCATTTAACGAAGTTTCCAGTGCAAGAGAAGATAAAAGGACGATTATAGATAATGCCTTGGGATATAAAAATACAATATTGCCAAGAACCAGGGGAGAGGCATTTAAGCTAATGCAACAGGCGGAAGCGTATAAAAATGAAGTTGTTTACAATTCAAAAGGAGATGCTGACAGACATCGTAGTATATTTAAAGAATATACCAAGGCACCTTTTTCGTATAAATTTAAAGAGTTTTTAAAATTGGTGAAAAAGATCAGTAGCAAGGCCAGTGTTGATGTAATTGACAGCAATTCATCCAAAGGAATCAAGCTAAGAATTTACAAACTCGAGTAAACTTGCATTAATCCCACAAAGATCTTGCAAAATATGCTTTTGGATGAGCACAAGCAGGGCACTCTTCCAATGCATTGTTGCCTCTATGGATATAACCACAATTCTGACATTGCCATTTTACTGCGTTGTCTGCGGAAAAAACCTTGTTTTCTTCAATTCTATCAAGAATTCTTTTATATCTTTCTTCATGAAATTTTTCGGCAACTGCTATGGATTTAAAGACTGCTGCAATTTTTGAAAACCCTTCATCTTGAGCTTCTTTTGCAAAGGTTGGATACATTTCCGCCCATTCATGATTTTCGCCGACGGCAGATGCTTTTAAATTATTTTCGGTGGAGGACATTAGTGTGGGAAAAGTTCCGGAAATTTCCACATCGACTCCGCTGTCTTTTAAAAATTTAAATAGTCTTTTAGCATGTTCTTTTTCATGGTTGGCAGTTTCTTCAAATATTCTTGAAATTTCTATAAATCCTTCTTTTTTGGCAATAGATGAATAATATGTATATCTATTTCTAGCCTGTGATTCACCGGCAAATGCGGACATTAAATTTTTAAGCGTTTTTGTTTCTTTTAAATCATTCATTATATTTCTCCGATTAATTTTATTGTTTAAACTTTTTTCCAAAGTCCATGAAGATTACAATATGCTCTGACAGAATATGATTTAGCATCAATATTAAAAATTGCTTTTGGTTCGTCATGTGGTTTTAAATAATGACGATAGGTTCTGTCATTTGTATTCAGTTCGATCCATTCAATATAATGTTTTTCCTCCATGGGATGAATTACATCACCAACTTGTACACTTATACCTGAATCTGTTTTTTCAAGAACCGGTATGTGTTTTTCGGTTGCGGCATCGGTTGTGTTTTCGTTCAACAGGCTCATAGCCACTCCGCAGCATACCAGTTCTCCATTACCATTATGGACAACCTCTGTTATGTTTCCGCAGCGTTCGCATTTGTAAACTTGTGATCTCTCAGTCATTTTCAACCTCCATGTAGCTTTTAGAAATTCTTATTCTACCAGTGAGTGACAATGGAATCCAAGTAAAGTTTTTTTTACCAATAATGGTAAAAGTGCAGACAAATTTTACAATGTGAATTACTCAAGAAAAGAGGGTGCGGTGTGCCACGGCTACATTACGGCAGTTTGCTATTGAAAATTGTTATATAAAATTGTAAGTTATTCTCATTATGCGCAGCCGTAGCTTAGTTGGATAGAGCACCTGACTACGAATCAGGAGGTCGCACGTTCGAATCGTGCCGGTTGCGCCATAAGTTTTTTGTCTAATTTTTTTAATCAATGGTAAAATTCAGGTAATAATCAAGCAAGAGGTTGTATATGAAATGGAACGTATTTTTATGCGTTGTTGTTATTTTTATGCTGTTTGGTTGCAATCAAGGCAACAGGAATTGTCTGGAGATAAGGGCCGCATTTGATGTTGGGTCAGGTGTTACCAGAATGAAGATTGCGCGGGTAAATAAATGTTTGAAGAAAATAGAAAAAATACTATTCGAAGAGACGATACCTGTTTCATATAAGGAGGATTTGCTGCAATTGAAATCCGGAAAAACAGGTTATTTAAGTCATGAGATTATGGATATTGGATTTGAAAAATTGTTGGAATTAAAGAACAAGGCCATGAAATTCAAGCCACGGCGTTGGATTGGAGTGGCAACATCAGCATTCAGAACGGCCAGAAATTCAGGCAATTATTTTAAGATGATAGAAAAAAAGCTTGGAATCAGAATAAAAACCATAACACAAGAAAAAGAAGCGAAGATTGGGCTCAGGATTGCCTCCATGAAAACAGGAAAAAAAGATAATGAGATCATTGCATGGGATATTGGTGGTGGAAGTATGCAAATGATTACCGGGAAAATGGATGGCGGGCATCATTATTACGGAGGAAATATCGGCGCAGTGAGTTTTAAGGAAATGATTATAAGAAAAATTCAGAAAAAAAAATCAAAAAAGATATTTTCTCCAAACCCGATAAGGATGAAGGATTTTAATAGTGCTGTTTCAGTGGCAAAACATATGGCAAGAAAAGGTGTGGATAACAAACTATCCAAGATTATCAAGGGCCGTGTTCGTGAAATTATTGGCATCGGAGGTCTTCATTATTTTTGTATTTACAAACAAAGCAGTGGTGTTAATGAAACATATCATAGACATGAGATTGAAAATATTTTACCAAAAAAAGTGTTGATGACAGATGCGGAGCTGGGGGGAAAGTATGCTCCGACAGATGTTTCCAATCTGGCCCTGGTTCTTGGTTATATGAAGGAATTGGATATCAAGAAGGTGAGAACCCTAAAGGTTAATTTAAATGAAGGTCTATTGGTGTATCCCGAATTCGCCATGGATTAACGCATTTTTCTTGTGTATTTTTTCTAACAGGTTACACTTTAGTCATGAGATTTAAATTTTTGGATTTTAAATTAAAACAGGATTTTGATCGAATTAAAATTCTACATTGGGGGCATTTTATTTGTATTATGCTTGCTCTTTTGTTGGAAATGTACCACGGGATTACGGGTTGGTTTTTTGGTTTCGTTATAATGGTTGTGGCCGGAATATTATATCGATTATATTTTCGAACAATTAATAATTTATATTATACAACCTGGACTTTCTCTTTTTTTGTATTTGTTTATCTGTTGGTTGGTTTTTTAGGTGCTGTTTTCGGACATCATATTACTGTTCTCACTCAAATATATTTTTTGGCAATTGTTTTGCTTGCAGTTGAATCATACCTACTTTCATCCCCTATTTATTTTCCAAGGGTAAGTTGGTGGGAGTATGATTTTAGATACAGGGCCGATTTAAAAGTGGAGGTAAATGTTGCAGACAAGGTCATGGAGGGGAGACTTACAGATCTTAGAAGGGCAGCAGGTTGTGTTGTTGTGTTTGAAGAGGTTGATGTTGGCGAAATAATGAATATTAAAACAATTGAAGGCAATATCGCGTTGGTTGCAGAGATTATGAGCAAGCGCGAGAATATCCTGGGTAGAGGGGTTGTATACGGCGTGAAGTTTCATTTTCAAAGAGGTGAAGAAAGAAATAATTTTCTAACCCTATGCAAGTTTTTTAAGGAAAAAAAGTTATTCCAGAAAAAAATAAAATTCAAAAAAATCAAAGATGTTCACAGGGAAATCAATTGAAACATGATTTTGAGTACATGGGTCTGGCATTACAGGAGGCCCTTTGCGCATTTGACGAACATGAAGTTCCAGTTGGAGCAATGATTGTTTCTTCAGGTGGCAGAATCCTGGCCAGGGCGCACAATATCAAGGAAAAAACAGCAGATCCGACTGCTCATGCTGAATTAATTGCCATAAGGGAAGCTTGCCAGGAAATCAGAAATTGGAGACTTGTTGGGTGTGTTATGTATGTTACGATGGAGCCATGTGTCATGTGCCTTTCTGCGATTCAGCAGGCAAGAATCAATCGTCTGGTATTCGGCGCTTATGATTCAAAAGGTGGGGCCATAAGTCTCGGACATAATATACATTGTGATCGACGGTTGAATCATAAATTTGATGTAGTTGGAGGAATCGGGCAATATGAAAGTTCTCAATTGTTGCGGAACTTTTTCAGGGCAAGAAGAAGAAAGTGACTGTTTTATTAAATAGTTGTCAGAACCCAGGGTAGATTTAAGATTGTAAATTTAGGTAACTTTTATAAAGTAACTTCTCTGTCTATGGGGGTATCTAAACATATAAATGATTCTGTTGACTGAATCTCCTTAATCGCCTGGAGCTTTGTCATTAGAAATGAATGGTAGTCAGCTATGGTCTTGGTAGCAATCTTGATTATTAAAGCATAGTTTCCGGTTGTGTAATATGCTCCAATTACTTCTTTAAACATCTTTAAATTCTTTAACACTATTTCACAATCCTTAGCGTTCTTTAAATGAACGCCGATAAGAACTATCACATCATACCCTAGCTTGGAGTAATTTATTTCGAACTTTGACCCTTCTATAATGCCCAGCTCTTTCATCTTATCCACTCGTTGATGGATCGTTCCCCCTGAAACAATGAGCTTTCTAGCTATTTCAATAAATGGAGTTCTTGCATCTTTCTGTAATATAGAGAGAATCTGTTTATCCAAACTATCAATTTCATAATTATTACTCATTTCCAACACCAAATTTTGATAAATTTAATAAATATGCGTTGTGTATATATCAAATTCGTATAAATTTCAATAAATTGATATTAAATTTTCATATATATTGCAAGTATTTTATAAATATATCATTGAAGCCCACAGTAAAGGAGAAATTATGAAGCTGTTATCTACAATTATGTTCTTGTCTATTTTTTTTAGCACAGTGTATGCAGAAACAAGTTGTACACTAAGTCGATCAGGAGTTCATCAGAGGATTATCTTTCAAGATTACGTCACCACAATTTCAGATGATCTTTCTGATCCTGCATGTCGTACTCCAATGGGGAGGCCCTGTTCACAACTCAGAGTCAGTAAATCTGAATTAACTTTTCCAAGAGATGTTAAAGTGGTTCACAAAATTGTTGAATCTTATGATGGTTTGACGCAAACAAGAAGGCACTCTCAACTTATTGTTTACAAAGATAACGAATGGTTTGCTACATTTGATGGTCACTATGTCAGTGGAACCGATGATTCTCAATCAACTATTTACCAGTATTATGCTCCACCAAAGTTTAGAGTTCAATTTGGTAGAATACTTGAAGGAGGGTATACACTTGAATGTAGAGAATCCATTTAATGAATTTAATCTTTCGAAAACAAAAGGATACTTGTAAGAGAGACTGGCGAAGAAGTGAAAAGCAAAGCAAAGCAAAGCAAAGCTGTCAATAATTTATGCTATTCGGGTGTTGTGTCAGTATTTGGCTAGATCCTAAATTTAATTACATAAAATTCGATAAGTAATTGATGAGACTTATCAGAATTTTATCTATACTACTTTTCTTTTATCATAGCTTTGTTTTAGCTCAAGATTCTGGTTCCTTGGTGCGGCAATTTATTAAATGGGAAACAGAGGCTAACCCAACAGTTTTAAAATCTTCTAAAGCATTACCTATTGAACATTATGAAATTCCTTTAGATTTAATAAAGACTTCATTTAATGAGAATTTTGATGAAGCTACTAACCGGTCTTTAATTTTTGAAAAAGATGGTAAGAAATTCGTTCGATGGATCATTCATCCTGACGATACAAAATGGCATAAAAAAGTCAAAACTTTTTTAAGGTCACAAGGATTTGATTCTTCAACAAAAAACTATTTCAAAGGCCATTATACATCTTCAAGAAGTTTAATAGTAATTGATCCAACAACAGGCCATGAGTTTGGTATTAAAGTATCAACCAATCAAACAGGAGGGTACTGGAATTCTTTCAAAAGACAACGTTGGGATGATGCTAAAAAAATACGAGCGATAAATGACATGTTCGATCATGTAGAGGATAGTATTGGATTTCAATATTTTGATATAATGTCTGAGCATGGAGCTTATGGTATAGCAAATATCAACCAATCAATGGTTGTAAGATCCATAGACCAGATGGGTATTTCTAAGCGACACTATTTTCCTGCATTTGCTGCTTTTGACTCAGAATGGGGTCGAAAAATTGCTAAACTAAATGGATCGAAAAAACCAGCTCAATTTTGGAATAAACACCTTAATAAACCTCTAGCTAAAGCATTAGCGGAAATGGCAGCAACATTTGGTTTTACCTTTAACTCCCCTCACTCACAGAACTTCTTGGTAGAATTGGATGAAAATTTTAAACCAACAGGAAAAATAATTTTAAGGGATATCGGTGATTTAGAAGTATCACGAGAACTAATGGATCAACTAGGTAAGAAAGATATTTACAAGATGTTTAATCCATTTTTTAGGACAAGAAAGGGATTCAGTATGAAAATGGCCCTGATCCATGGAACTAAAAAACCAGAATGGATGTCTAAAGATGAATATAAAAAATGGGGAATTGAGTTTTTTCAAACTTTTGAGGAAACATTTTCCAGCATTACTGGAGTTGATCGCTCTAGTTTAGGACCAAAAACTTTAAAATTAGGAGGTTCGATACTTCCTAATGGTGGCAAAATAGATTTTGATGGAGCAAGTTGGTTTATTAAAGAATATAAATTAAAGGGGGACAAGTGGACTCAATGGAAGGAGCATTTAAGCAGCAGACTTGGTTGGAGAAAGAATAATAGCAGTATGCGTACAGGGAGATGTCTAGAGATAATTCTTAATAAACTCGTTGCAAATCATCGTCTATTGTAATCTTGCGTGTACCCTATTGTTGACCACTGATCTTTTAAATAACTTCTCAATTACGATACAAAAAAAGTGAGAGAGACAAATGGGAAAAGAGCATTTGAGGCCTTACAAAGTGTCCAATTTGGGAGTAAGATATTCGACATCTTTGGTGAAAAACCTAGTGCAAGTGGAAAAAAGAGAAAAATTACCCAATGCGCAAGATGTAATAGATGTAATAGGTGGAAATCATTGATCTTTTATAAGCGGAGAATTGGCCGAGCGGTTGAAGGCGCACGCTTGGAAAGCGTGTGTAGGGGCAACTCTACCGTGGGTTCGAATCCCATGTTCTCCGCCATAATTTATTTTAATTACTAAAC
>JAGLPP010000020.1 GCA_023137315.1 Bacteriovoracaceae bacterium | reverse complement strand
AAATGGTATGAGTTTTTCCCGTCAATGGTTATCGAGATGGAATGAATCAATTGCCTTCCATCCTCACAATCATGATAACAAACATAAATAGCGAGTTTTCCCTGCGATGGAATCAATTTTTCAAAATCTTTTTTATTTTCAACAAGCTTGTGTACAAAATCCTTTTTGACATCTGTCGCATCGGGAATATTCTCCATGATCCGGCTTTTTAATGCCTGATCGTTAACACGCTCCTGATGACTTCCATAATCTATTTCCTTGAATTTTTTAATCGCTGATTTTAATCCCAGATTTTTCAGGAACGCACCAAGCTCCTCCGAATATCCCAGACTGAATTTTGTAACATCAGGTTTGAATTCCAGATCAAGATCAGTAACGATTGTCGTAAGCTTTTTTGACAGATGTGCATCATCAATATAATTTTCAAAAGCATTTTTAATTCTTTTATTGGTATAACTGTCTTTTGCCTTGATACAACCATCCAGCGTTTTATATTCTGCCAGAAGTTTTGAGGCCCCCTTTGCACCAATTCCCTTCATACCTGGAATATTATCAGACGAATCACCAAGAATTGAGAGATAATCAACAATCTGATCAGGCCATACATTCATCTTTTCAAAGACACCTTCCTTTCCGTATATTTTATCCTTCATCGTATCAAGCATCTTCACCTTGTCGTCCACAAACTGCATTAGGTCCTTGTCGCTTGATGCAATAAAAATCTCATCGAAATTATTCCTCCACTGGGTGACAATACTTCCGATCAGGTCATCTGCCTCGTAACCTTCCAACGAAAAATTTGCCAATTCCATCTTCTGAACCATTTGTTCAATCAAACCAAATTGTGGAATTAAATCCTCCGGGGGTGCAGGCCTGTTCGCCTTATATTCCGGATACATTTTTTTTCTAAACGTTGGCGCTCTTGAGTCACGAGCAAGTAAAATATTGGTTGGTTTATGTTGCGCGATAAGTTTTAAAAGCATGGACAGAACACCGTGAACAGCATTGACCGGTTTTCCGTCAGGAGAATGTAAAGGTTTTATCGCGTAAAATGCCCTGAATATAAAACCGCTCAAATCAACAATGATCAAACGCTTTTTCATGAATACTTCCCATATGAATGTTAACTTTGGGAAAGAGAATAGAACATATTGCGTAGTTTAGAAAGTCCAAAGGATTTATACCGTCGAACCGTCTTCCTCACTGGATTTAAACCAGCTTTTGGCCCTGCCGGTATCAACCCGTGCCTTGTCGCTAGTTACAACTGACGTGTCCGCCATAACATCACCGAGACGATGTCCTGAATCAAGCTTGAAAAGAAGTATCAACTCCACTGAAATAAGAATTATTCCAAGGATAAATGCAAATATCCAGCCAAGAATCGGTATGATTGTAAATGCTATCGGGACAATGAATGGAAGGTTTCTTTTGATTGATTGCTTTAGTGAACAAGGAGAACCATCTTCAAGTGAAATGACTGCAAAACCTATAAATTTTTTTCCCACCGACTGTCCGCCCCTAAGACTGTCGCAGACACCTATGTAAATGAGTCCAAGAATAATTCCCAATGGATATAAAAATACAGAAAGAAACATTACAATAAACAGATCAATGGCCTTTGCAATCAATCTGGCAAATTTTGCTGTTTTAACAGGGGACTTTAGAATATATTTTCTCTTCAATTTCCGCTCCTACACCTGCTAAAATTGTACTGTTATATCAAATAATTCAACAGAGGAAGATTTTGCAAAAAAGCTTCGACCGCATGCGCTAAAAAATAAACGGGCGGCTTCTATTACAAAACAAGGAAATTAATGGTATAAAATTTTTATTATTATCAACGAGTTTAAAATTAGGAGAATACATGGGATTGGTAAAAAGTATAGATGAAGCAGTTTTCAACAAAGAAGTACTTGAATCCAACATACCGGTATTGGTTGATTTCTGGGCGGAATGGTGTGGCCCATGCAGAACCCTGATTCCACTTCTTGATGAAATTTCAGGAGAGCTTGGAGAAAAGGCCCTTATTGTAAAAGTAAATGTTGATAACAATAGCGGCTTGGCACAAAAGTATGGAATTCGCGGAATTCCTACAATGATATTCTTCAAAAATGGTGAACCAGCAAAAACTCTCGTCGGCGTTCAACCAAAAGCGGAAATTGTGAAGACTCTTGAAGAACTTTCTTAATCATGATTGAAAACATTTCAAGGTCTCTAAACCAAACCAGGCAAACAATCGAAACATTCATCTGCGATGAAAATAATTTTCAATTAATTAATGAAGCTATCAATTGTTTTGTCAAATCGATAAAATCCGGGGGGAAGATAATAAGCTGTGGCAATGGCGGCTCAATGTGTGATGCCAACCATTTTGCCGAGGAACTCACCGGTTACTACAGAAAAAAACGTCCTGCTCTTCCGGCAATAGCCATTAACGACTCAGCTCACATCAGTTGCGTTGCCAATGATGAAGGTTTTGACTTCATCTTCTCAAGATTTATTGAGACAATTGGAAATTGTGAGGACACTCTTCTGGCCATTTCCACAAGTGGAAATTCTTTAAATGTTCTCCGCGCATGCGAAGAAGCAAAAAGTAAAAAAATGAAGGTTGTGGGCCTTTTGGGAAAAGACGGTGGCAAATTAAAAGATAAAGTTGACGTACCAATTATTGTACATGGTGAAACATCGGACAGAATCCAGGAAGTTCACATAAAAATCATTCATATCATTATAGAAGGAATCGAGAGATCCATTTATCCGACAAATTATGTCTAGTGTAACAACCAGGCAAGATATTCCAACCAATAAAATTCACACCTTGGACTGATACCAATATAAAATGGACATATAGCATATTGAAATCTCAACAAGGAGTTCATTGTGTCCATGGAAGGATTCTCTGTTAATACTATAATAAACTCTCTCGCCATCTTTATCCAAAGCGGCGGAATTTTCATGTGGGTTATTCTTATAACCTGGGGAATCGGAATTGCAATCAGTCTGGATCGTTTCTTCAAACTATCAAGAAAATACGACGTTGACGGGCCGTCATTTATGAATGAACTGCAACGTTATATTCTCTCGAACGACATCCAGGGTGCAATCAGGGTTTGCTCGGGAACAGTGGCCATGTTACCAAAGGTTTTAAAATCCGGGCTAAAGCGTTCAACACAAAATACGGAACAAATACAAAATGCGATTGATGCAACTGCGCTGGAAGTTATTCCAAAAGTGGAACTACGACTCAATTATCTTCAACTGATTGCCAACATTTCAACATTGTTCGGACTACTTGGAACCATTCAGGGTTTGATCAAATCATTTGCGGCACTGAAAGACGTTGATCCCGCACAAAAGGCACAATTTCTATCCGAGGGTGTGTCCATGGCAATGAACACAACATTCCTGGGACTTCTTGCGGCCATCACCATCATGATTCTTCATGCAATCCTTTCAAGTAAATCCGAAAAAATCGTCAATGAGATTGATGAGTTTTCCGTAAAACTCATGGATATTCTTGGAACAAAAAAAGTGAAGGAACAATAAAAGGGATATGGTGAAAGACTGTGTATCGCATACCAAGTAGAAGGAAAAAATTACATCGCGTGGAGAAGCCAAATCTGATTCCAATTCTTGATGCAGTTTTTATTTTTATTTTCTTCCTTCTCATGTCTGCGAGCTTTATAAAAATATTTGAAATATCCAGTAATATCCCGTTAATCTCAGACAAGGAACCACCAAAGAAGGAAAAACCACTGGCACTTACATTAAAAATTACAGATAACGCAATCAACATCTACACAGGAGTACCTGGTGTCCTCAGAAAACAGGTACGAAAAACATCTCCTGATGAATATAATCTGGAGGAGCTTCGTGGATTTTTGATCAACTTGAAGAAAAAATATATCAAAAAAAATACCCTTATCCTTGAACCAATGATTGATATCTCGTATGAAAGGCTCATACAGATCATGGATTCTGTAAGGATGCTACAACGAACTGATCCAGTTCTTTACAGAAAAAATAAAAATGGTATCGACGAAAAAGTGGAAGACTTATTTAGTAACATTATCTTTGGAAACATACAGAGTTAGGAAATGTTATGCCAAGAAAAAGATCTATCAGAAACCGTGGAAGAAAAAGCAAGAAAAGGCCAATGGAAATTGATATTACCTCCCTTTTGGATATCCTTGTCATTCTTCTGGTATTCCTTATTAAAAGCTATAACTCCACAAACATTGTCCTGAATGTCCCACAAGGCGTTACGCTGCCAATATCCAAATCACAAAACGTAAATTCAGCAGGAGTCATGATCCAGGTTTCACCAACAACAATCTGGGTTGATGACGAGATCATTATTCAAAGGGAAAGACTTCCGTTGTCATACCTTGACATGGGAGGACGAAGAATTATTCCGCTCTATAATGAACTTAGAAAAAAGATACATAAAATCAGGGAAGTTGAAAAAATATCCCAGGGCGCACAAAAATTCTCCGGCATGGTGAATTTAATTATAGATAAATCCATCAAATACAGCTACATCAAAAAACTCATGTTTACCTGCGCTGAGGCGGGTTTCCAAAAATACAAATTTGTTGTTCTTGGTGA
>JAGLPP010000002.1 GCA_023137315.1 Bacteriovoracaceae bacterium | reverse complement strand
TTGATTGGAGAAATTCAATATCCTCTATGTTTTTTTCAAGAACGTAAGAGATGAGATACTTCAAATACTCTTCTGCAAGGGTGGTCACATCATCAAGATCATAAAAGGCAACCTCTGGTTCAATCATCCAGAACTCGGAAATATGTCTTGGGGTATTGGAGTTTTCGGCCCTGAATGTAGGTCCGAAAGTGTACACTTTCCCAAGTCCCATGGCATATGTCTCGGCCTCCAACTGCCCCGAAACCGTAAGATTAGTGGACATTCCAAAATAATCATTTGAAAAATCAACCGCACCCTTGTCATCTTTTGGAACATTCAACAGATCCAGGGTGGTTACCTTGAACATTTCACCGGCCCCCTCACAATCTGACCCGGTAATAATCGGAGTATGAAGATAATAAAAATCCCTGTTGTTGAAAAATTCGTGTGTCGCAAAAGAAAGCGCATGCCTCACCCTCATGACCGCACCAAAAGTATTTGTACGCGAACGAAGATGGGCCTTTTCCCTTAAAAACTCCAAAGACGTCTTTTTCTTTTGAAGAGGATATGTTTCATCACAGGAACCTATGATTTTAATTCCATTTGCATGCATCTCGACGGTCTGTCCCTTACCCATTGACTTCACGAGTTTTCCAGTGATGGAAACGGATGTTCCGGCCAGCATTATACTTGCCTCCTCATATCCATCTATTCCGGCATCGGCAACAATCTGTAACCCATTCACATTTGAACCATCATTTATGACAATAAAGGAGAAGCTCTTTTTCTTCCTAACACTTCTCACCCATCCCCGTATTGTTGCCTCCTGGTCCACAATATTTTTTTTAATGATATTTTTTATCAACAATTCGTTTGCCATCTTATTCTCCAATAACATCTTTTTTAATTTCAACCACCTGATCTTTTGTCAACCTTGCCCCACCTACGGTTACGAGTCGTGCTGATGCGGCACAGGCCAGATTGGCCGCTTTAACAAAATCATGACCGTGAGTAATAGCATATAAAAAGGAACCTGCAAAAAGGTCACCGGCCCCGTTGGTATCAATGGCCTTTACTTTTTTTCCAGGCACACTATTCATACTACTGCCGTCAAAAACAATGGCCCCCTGCGCTCCAAGCGTAATCGCGAAAGTGCTTGCAACTTCCTTGAGTTTTTCCGCTGCATCAGAAATATCACCACATCCAGTATAGGATTTTGCCTCATCTTCGTTACAAAAAAGAAGATCAATTTTTCCACCCATTATTTCATTAATGCCATCTTTAAAATATTTCACCATCGCAGGATCAGAAAATGTCATTGATATCCTGGCCCCGTGTTTTTTTGCCAACTGCACGGCCTCTATAGCGGCGGCCCTTCCTGTGTCACTTGTCACAAGATACCCTTCCACGTAGATATATTTTGCTTGTTTGATTTTCTCTTCCCTCAACTCATTTGTTGAAAAATTTTCTGTAATTCCAAGATACGTATTCATCGTACGATCAGCATCCGGAGTGATAAAAACAATGCATTTTCCTGTAACTCCATCCATTAAACCGTCTTTTAAATTTGAATCCACCCCGTTTTTTTGCATATCCTCGTAATAAAATTTTCCCTCCGCATCATCCCCTGCCTTGCACGAATAAAATGATCTTCCCCCCATCTGTGCGACTGCGATCATTGTATTGGCCGCAGAGCCTCCACAACTTTTTAACGTCGAAAGGTTCCCAACCATCTCCAGAAGTTCATTCTGTCTATTTTCGTCAATCAGGGTCATTAGCCCCTTATCTATTCCAGACTCTCTCAAAAAATCCTCATCCACTTCATAAACCATGTCCAAAAGTGCATTTCCAATTCCGTATACATGATAACCGGCCATAACAAATCCTTTATTCCAGGTAATATTTGATAAAATCAAAAAATATCTTACCTCACGGATCAACAAATAAGCAATTATTAGAGGGTTCCAAGCATTCGTTTTGCCTTCCGTCATCCCGAAGTCTATAATTCACAATTATGCAGGCACATGAATTTTTGAAAATCACCGATCAATTCAAATTAGGACATCTTCCCACTGAAGCACCTCATCCTCTCACAACAAATCTCTCAGAACTTTCAAAAAACAATCCCGAAAAGGCATGCTCCATTTTAAAGGAAGTTGATCAAAATGCCCTCGGTATTTTAAAAGACAAAACGCGTGGAATAATCAATCTAAAACAAAGTATTGACGAGACAATCTCCTCTGGAAAAAAAATATACCTCGCCGGATGCGGCTCCACCGGGAGACTATCCATTGCGCTTGAGGTATTATGGCGCACCTTGAAACCTGACGATTCAGAACGCGTTGTCGGTTTTATGGCCGGAGGCGATTCCGCACTGATAAAGGCCATAGAGGATTTTGAAGATCATCCTGAATTTGCCGCAAAACATCTTGAATATCTTGGATTTAAAGATGGGGATCTTCTTATTGCCTCCTCCGAGGGAGGCGAAACCCCGTTTGTGATCGGTGCAGTGGAATATGCAAAAAAAATATCATCAAGATCTCCGTTCTTCCTGTACTGCAATCCAAACGACGTTCTCGTGAAAAACATTGAACGGTCAAAACACATCATCGAAGATCATGGAATATTCAAAATCAATCTTTCGTCAGGCCCGATGGCACTTTCGGGCTCCACCCGTATGCAAGCTTCAACTCTTATCGAATATGTCATAGGTCTTGCACTGTTTGGGCCTTCAAATGAAATATCCCTCAAGAAAAGAATATTGGAATTTATCGCCTTTATAGAAAATCTTGATTTTTCCTTTCTCGTTCCTTTTATCATGGAGGAGTCCAATTTGTACCTAAAAGGCGGTTTTATTGTTTACGAAACTGATGAATATGGAATCACCATTTTAACTGACACAACGGAAAGGGCCCCCACTTTTAATCTGGCACCATTTGAGAATCTACTTGATACAAATCCCACTCCATCGCTTTGTTACATGGGACAAAAAAGCACGGACGAAACAGCTAATGCCTGGAATAAAATTCTTCTTCGTTCACCAAGAACACTTGACTGGCCAAACTATCCGCAAACCTCCGCCTATTATTTCCAGGGATTTGATGTAAGTGGTAACGCGATAAATTGGCGAACAAGGATTCTTGATGGACTTAAAGTCTCACTGTTTTCCATTACGAGAGAAGCTGATTGCATTGTCTTTGACTTTGCGAAAAACATACATCAGATTCCGATAAAAGATCTTCCTCTTCTTGAGGAACATCTCCTGCTGAAGCTTCTTTTAAACATACACTCGACACTCATCATGGGACGCATGGACAGATATTACAAAAATATCATGACCTGGGTAAAACCCAGTTGCAACAAACTCGTTGACCGCGCCATCCGCTACATCCTTATTCTTCTGGAAGAAGAGGGAATCAAAGGCCTCGACTATAATGATGTCTGTATTGAACTCTTTAAACAAATGGATAAAATTTCACAGAGCGAACCTGTCGTTTTAAAAACAATGACAGCACTTAAAAAATCCTATTCCGGTGAAGCTCCTTGAAATCATGGCCATCGTGTATTGTTTTGTGGATATGCCATTCACTCATATCAATTTTTGGAAAAAAAACATCCGCCGGGCCGTCATAGTCAACCGTTGTCAGATAAATCACATCTGCCTTGTGAAGAAATTCACAATACACACGCTGACCACCACAAACAAAAAGCTCCTTTTCTCCGGCATCGGCCGCAAGTCTTACTGCCTCATCTGGCGATGTTGCAATGATTACACCTTCCAATGATTGTATTTTTTTGCTCAAAACAATAATGCTTCTACCGTCTAATACTCTTCCAATCGATTCATGGGTCTTTCGTCCCATGACAAGGTGATGTCCCATGGTCAGCTCGCGAAAACGAGCAAGATCCGAAGGTACACTCCATGGAATTTTTCCATTAAATCCAAGTTGTCGATTTATGCCACAGGCCGCGATTATTGATATCTTCATAGAATAGAATTACCAAAAAATTTAAGTTTAAACTATACAAGTCGCTCTTCACTTTCAAAGAATCATGCAGAAATTTTACAATTTCCCTCCTTTTGCGCAAAGCGTCACACACATTCCTCCACACCGACCCTATAAAACTTACGCAAAGCATTGTGGCGACAGCCTGCATGATATATAGGTGCGTCACAACTAATTAATTATTAATCAGTGTCTTCAAAAAACGGGACGCTATTCAAAAAAGGATTAATACATGCGAAAGTCACTAATTTTTTTAATTGTTTTTTGTTTCTTTTTATCTAATCAAATAGCCTATGGTGATTACAGTCCAATTACTGGTAATCAAAATAATGGCTTACCTAATGAAGGCAACCAAAATACCGGTGGCTTTAATGAAGGAAACCAAAATAGTGGTTTTGAAAATTCCGGTGATCAAAATAGTGGTATCCTTAATGAAGGCGATCAAAATACCGGTGTCCTTAATGAAGGCGATCAAAATAGTGGTTTTGAAAATTCCGGTGATCAAAATAGTGGTTTTGAAAATTCCGGTGATCAAAATAGTGGTGTCGAAAATGTAGGCAATCAAAATACCGGCGTCTTTAATGAAGGCAATCAAAATACCGGTGAAGAAAATGAAGGCAACCAAAATACCGGTGACGCCAATATCGGCGACCAAAACACTGGTGACGACAATATCGGCGATCAAAATACCGGTGACGACAATATCGGCGACCAAAATACTGGTGACGCCAATACTGGAAGTCAAAATAATGGTGATGCCAATAATGGCAATCAAAATAATGGTTTCGCAAATTCCGGTGATCAAAATAGTGGTGTCGAAAATGTAGGCAACCAAAATACCGGTTTCGTAAATTCCGGCGATCAAAATGATGGTGTCTTTAATCAAGGAAACCAAAATACCGGTGCCTTTAATGAAGGCAATCAAAATGATGGTGTCTTTAATCAAGGAAACCAAAATACCGGTGCCGTTAATGAAGGCAATCAAAATACCGGTGTAGGCAACGTAGGCGACCAAAATACCGGTACAGACAACGTAGGCGACCAAAATAGTGGTATCCTTAACGAAGGAAACCAAAATACCGGTGCCGTTAATGAAGGCAATCAAAATACCGGTGTAGGCAACGTAGGCGACCAAAATAGTGGTATCCTTAACGAAGGAAACCAAAATACCGGTTTAGCAAATTCCGGTGATCAAAATACCGGCGTAGGCAACGTAGGCGACCAAAATACCGGTAACGACAATACTGGAGGCCAAAACCTTGGCGACTCCAATATCGGCAACCAAAACGATGGCAACTTGAATATCGGCAGCTTTAATGCTGGTGATATGAACACTGGTGACAATAATTCCGGTGACAATAATGACGGTAGCTTTAATGACGGTAGTGGCAATGTTGGAGACAATAATCGCGGGAATGATAATGTTGGTGACTTCAACAACGGTAACAACAATGATGGTGACTACAATGTTGGAAACGGCCACGAAGGTGACCGCAACGAAGACGAGTTGGAAATTCATTTTGACAAGCTGATTCCACTTTTCTTTGGAAATTATAATCACAAGAAACGAGTTATCAATCTGACTACTTCAGATAAAATTGAAGCGGATACCGAATCCAAAAACGGATATCTTTACACTAAAACAAATCTATACGCTGGTGGACTTGGTGCTGCCGCCACGTTCAACTTTCCAAATGCAGGAGACGTTTACGAACAACTTTCACATCTTAACTTTTCAGCCGGAATCATTCCCACCAAGGGAAAACAAGTGTCCTTTGATATATTGATTTCAGATGACAATGATCTCAAGCAATATCGACATCGTAAAATTCCCCATACTGCAGATCAGTTGGCAGAATGGAAGGTGAAAGAAGGTGCATCTTTTATCTCTTCTGGCGGAATTTTGTTTGCGGTTGGTACGAGCTACTACGGCATTTCTCTTGGATATTCTTATATCAATGAAGGGGTTTTTGCAGTTGCCATTCAAAAGATCAGTGATACCGAAGCTGTTGTTGAAATCAACAGGGCCAAAAACAAGAAGATGAGTAATATCCTGGCAGTTCCATTCGTAAGTGTTTCTCATACCAAGCTGCAATCTGCTGCGAAAAGATTCAGCTACAAGTTTGATCTTTCCACTGAAGAAGGTGTCTTCGCGTACGAAGAGATGCTAAAAGGTAATATTATCAGTGTACAGGCAACGGCCATTGAAAGCCCATACGCTGTCACTCCCGTTAATCGTGAAATGAACAGACTTGAAGGTTCTTCATGGAGAATTGGTGCAAGTATTCCAATCATGCCGATAATCAGCCTGGGTATCAGTTCCGGTGATTATCATCATTACTCACGCGCAATCAAATACGCCATTGGTGAATATCTGGTTATGGATTATGGAATATATATGAAGCGTGCACATGCCAGAATATTTAATTTCAATACCAATGAAGTAACCGCTTTCTATGCTGGTATAGTGACAAACGTTGTAGATAAAAACTATCGTATAACTGATGTATCTGGAAACTTCGTTTATAACTACTCAAATAACTCAACCAGCGGAAAAAAAATCAAGAAGAAGATCAACAAACTTAGACTTAAAACAGGTCTGGAAGATTTTCTTAATATCGACATTCCAAAGATCAAAAAAACCGGTAATTTGGAAATGAATATGAATCTGAGACTTGATACTGCTGTTTCTGACCACATGATGAGTCTTTTTGGTGGAGTTGATGGCCTGGCCGGTTTACAAAAGAATGCCGAGGATAAACTTGCAAAATATATTGCGACTCACAAGGAAAAAGATATTCTTAAGCTTTGTCCTCCAAGTACTACCAATGAAGAAGATTCTTACAGTCAGTTAAAAGAGTGTAAGAGGCACCTTTCCAAGAAGGTCAAGAATGATATGAAAACATTAACCAAAAGTCTGACCGAGATGGTACATGCACAGGGCAGAAACAATGAAACTTTCACCGAATTCTACGCGACGATTGGCAAGAAAGCGTGGAACAACAGGTTTCTATTTCAAACACTGCTTGACGTTGGAAAAATATGTGGTGCCGAGCTTTCACTGAATGTTCGTGGACACAAAATCAAAAACTTTATAAAAACCAGAAAATGGGAAAAGACTTCAGAGTGTAAAACTGCCAATGCCATTGATATTTTTGAAGGAATTTTCTAACAATTTAAAACAGACATTTGCATTAAATAAGAGCACCCAATTGGGTGCTCTTTGCATAATCAAAAATTCTATCGCTTGCACGACAATGAGTAAAAGGATTAAACTATTGACAGGAGTGCATTATGAAGGTTGTCACCGGTCTGGACAGATTACTCGCTGAGAAAACAATCCAAGACGAAGTCAAGGGAAACATTACCTACCTGTGTCATAGTGCTTCAATCACTTCCAACCTTGAAATAGGAGCAGGACCACTTAAAAAATTGTATGGAAAAAGACTCAAATCACTCATGGGGCCGCAGCATGGTCTTATCAGCGATGTTCAGGACAACATGGTCGAATCAGGCCACTACATCCATCCATATTTTAATATTCCGGTCCACAGTCTTTACAGCGAAACCAGAATTCCAACAGATAAAATGCTTGAAGGAATTGACACCATAATCATTGATCTTCAGGATGTCGGAACAAGGATCTACACCTATATCACCACCATGAAATATACCATGGAAAAATGCGCAAAGCTTGGCAAGCGGATTGTTATTCTTGACCGCCCAAATCCAATAGGGGGAAAACAGATCGAAGGAAACGTTCTTGAGGACGAATTTTTATCCTTTGTCGGCGCCAGCAATATTCCAGTACGTCACGGAATGACTATTGGCGAAATGGCACTTTTTTTCAAGGAGTATCACGGCATTGATTGTGATCTTACGGTTATTCCAATGAATGATTGGAAACGGGAAATGTATTTTTGTGATACATCACTTCCATGGGTTCTTCCCTCTCCAAATCTCCCCACACCGGAAAGCGCCATCACATTTGCCGGAACAGTACTCTTTGAAGGTACAAACATCTCCGAAGGCAGAGGAACCACGCGCAGTCTTGAGATGATTGGACATCCAAAGATTGAACCTTTTTCCTTCCACACAAGGGTGAAAAAAGTCATGGATGATGCCGGACTTGAAGGTTTCAGACTCCGACCGTGTATTTTTACCCCAACATTCCAAAAACATGCAAATACCCCATGTGGAGGTTTCCAGATTCATATCACAGACAAAAATACATTCCGTCCATGGAAGGTATGCCAGATGCTTCTTCGAGAAATAATCAGTGAGCTTGGAAATGATTTTGAATTGAAAAAACCGCCGTACGAATACGAATACGACCTCCTTCCAATCAATTTAATAAATGGAAGCGAGGAACCGCTGAACTGGGCCGTTCGTGGAGGAACAATTTTGGAACTTGAACTTCTGGAAAAACTTCGAATCAGTGAATTTATGGATTCACGCGATAATGCCCTTCTTTACTAACGCGACGCCAACAATTCATGATCTTTTCAAGCATGTCACTTTCATGTTAAAAAGTATTTGGTAAAAACTTATTCACTTTTTCAGGAGAAAACCATGGCAGTCATCCGTCCCTTCAAGGGAGTCCGTCCAAAAAATGAAATTGCAGATAAAGTTGCTTCATATCCTTATGATGTCATCAATTCCAAGGAGGCCATGGAAATTGCGGGTGAAAATCCGTTATCATTTCTTCATGTCGTAAAACCGGAAATTGATCTTTCCGAAGATATTAATCTTTATGATGAACGTGTTTATCAAAAAGCAAAAGAAAACTTTGAAAACATGTTGAAGGATGGCAATCTCGTACAGGACGAAAAACCACACCTGTACATCTACAAACAAAAAATGGGGGATCATCAGCAGTATGGTATCATCGGTTGCGCCAGTGCAGATGAATACAATAATAACATCATTAAAAAACATGAATTCACCAGAAAAACGAAGGAAGACGACAGAACAAAACATGTCATCACCTTGAACGCAAATACCGGCCCGGTCTTTCTCACCTATCGAAATCAGGACATTATCGACTCCACCATCAGCGAGTATGTAAAAAGCAACAATCCTGATGTCGATTTTATCGCCGATGATGGAATCGAACACACTCTCTGGGTTATCAATGATGATTCCATCAACACCAAACTGGTCAATACCTTTAAAAATAATGTGGAGTATCTATATGTCGCCGACGGACACCACAGAAGCGCGTCTGCGGCAAGGGCACAGACGGAAAAAATAAAAAATGATAAAAACCCTGACAGCAACAAGGAATACAACTATTTTCTCGCGGTTTATTTCCCGGCAAACCAGCTTAAAATTCTTGATTATAACCGTGTTCTATTTTCCCTGAACGGGCATGAACCTGAAAATTTCCTGGAAAAACTGCAGGAGAAATTTGACATTATAAGCGAAGACACAACTCCAGACCCAAAATCTCCAAAAGAGTTTGGCATGTATTTTGGGGGAAAGTGGTATCAGCTCAGGGCCAAAGTGGGAACCTATCCAACAGATGATCCTGTTAAATGCCTTGATGTGGCCATTTTACAGGACAATCTTCTATCGCCAATACTTGGTATCGGTGATCCAAGAACAGACAACAATATTGACTTTGTTGGTGGAATTCGCGGGGCCAGTGAATTGGTAAAAAGAGTTGACAGCGGAGAATGCAAGGTTGCATTCAAGCTCCACCCGACCTCTGTAGACCAGCTTATAAGCGTTGCCGATGCTGACAAAATAATGCCTCCGAAATCAACATGGTTCGAACCAAAACTTAGAAGCGGACTTATAGTGCATCTTTTGGATTAGGAGAGATATTTATGGAAAACAGACCAACTGTCAGCGTTTTGGTTCCGGCCTATAACGAGGAAAAAACCATTGCCACTATTTTGGAAAAGCTGATCGAATTTGAACACATTGATGAAATCATTGTAGTTGACGATTGTTCAACTGACAAAACAGAAGAAATCATCAAAGGCATTACATCACCAAAAATAATCCATCACTGTATGAAAAAAAATTCCGGAAAAACATCTGCAATCAGAAAGGCAAAGGAGCTTGCAACAAAAGATATCATAATCATTCAGGATGCTGATCTTGAATATGATCCGGAAGAACTTATCGACGTACTGTCCCCAATCATACAAGGCAAGGCCGATGTTGTTTATGGCAGCCGATTTCTTGTAAAGAAGGCCTCACGTGTCCTTTATTTTTATCACTACATCGCAAACAAGGGACTGACATTCATCTCCAATTTTCTGACAAATAATAATTTTACCGATATAGAAACATGTTACAAGGCCTTTCGTCGTGAAATATTCAAGCCAATGCCACTAACAAGCAAGGGATTCGGCATGGAGGTTGAGATAACTGCGATGATTTCCAAATTAAACATCAGAATTTTTGAAGTTCCAATTTCATACTACGGCAGAACTTATGATGAGGGAAAAAAGATCGGAACAACGGATGGTATAATGGCACTTTTCTATATTCTCTATTACAACCTCGTCGCACACCACATGCCTGTACATAAAAAATTCATCCAAATGTTCAAGGCAAACAGATAAATGGAAAAAAACCGATCAGCATGGAACATCAATCCCTTGCTTGTTTCCATATTTTGCGTTGTTTTTTTGATAAAGTTTCTTAACAGTTTCTATCTTTATGGCCACAGTGACCCTCTTAATTATCATCTGGCCATGACAAAGCTGCTAATGGAAATTTCGTCTGCGGACGCATATAAAAACAACATCCAATTTCTTGTCTCGGGTTTTTTTGATTATCTGTATATTATTCCAAACCTGATTTTCAAAAACCGTTTTTTCTCACAGCTCATGGGACAGAACATGCACTTTTTGTTTTCCCTTGGACTTGGTTCCCTGTTTCTATTAAAAAAAATACCAAACCGGGCCATAGCTTTTTTGGGTGCAATAATGATTCTTACGATGGCCAGATCGGCCAACTTTTATCTTTACGCCAAAAATGACGGCGTTCTTGCATCCATGGGATTGATCTGTGCGGTATATATCATTGACTCAAAAAAAATTCATCCGATTATTGCCGGATTACTGCTTGGCATACTGCCTGCGATAAAAATGACTGGTCTTTTTCTTGTTCTTCCACTGCTTGTCATTTTTTTCTACAAATCAAAAAGAAGATATTACGACTCTGCCATTTGTTTGAGCACATTGTTTCTGGTATGGTCCCCGATTCTTGTAAGAAATTATTATTTCATGAAAAATCCACTTTTCCCCGGGCTTATCAAGCTATTTCCCGGAAACATGCATTCTGCGGCCAAGGGATTTTATGGCGCTTCCATAAATTCCACCTTCAAACTTCAAATTTTATGGGAACAATTTCATGCCTGTTTTTTCCCAAAAGTAATTTTCTTCCTGACGCCTGTTTTTATGTATCTTAACTTCAAAAAAGATAGAAAAATTAATCTATATCTTTTCGTCATTACAGTTTTTTTCCTGCTCTACATTACCATAAACGGTGGGATTATTGCTCCGAGATTCTACTTTCCATGCCATTTTATTCTGGCATTCTTTGCTGCAAAAACACTCCTTTCTCACTTCAATAAATTAAAAAGATGGCATCTTCCAATACTTCTGCTCCTTACACTTTCCGATTCAAAAATTGACAAGAGTATTTCATATATAAAAAAGGAATACAGCAATTACACGACGGCCGACAACACACGGAAAATTGTCAATAAAATGATTCCTCACACGACTTTCTGGAACAAGATAGAATCAAGTGGCGAAACAAAAACATATATTATCTCTGATCTTTTAACACAATTTTACCACGCACCAAAAGGAATATTCGTGGAACACCCCATGCACAGCCCAAAGGCCAACTTTTTTTACTCCTGTACTGAAAAGGATTTAAGAAAACTTGATCGATACAGTTATGCCCTTCTCTATCACCAACACGAAAATCCATGTTATGATAAAATAAGAAAGCACGGACTGAAACTTCACTCACAACGTGAAATTACGCTTTACAGGATCAGATAATTTATCTGACGTTACATTAAACCGCTTCAATCGCCATTGAAATAATCTTTAAAAGCTTATTCAAATCTTCATATTTAATGTTATGAAACAGGGCAATTCTAAGCTGGTTTCTACCGAGTTTTCTGTAGGCGTCAATATTGTATACCGCCTTCTGCTCACCCAGTACCTTGATCAAGTCGGCAACATTGTATTTGTCATCCACATCAATTGTTGCCACAGACCATGATCTGAACTCCTGCTCTTCCACATAACATGAAAGATAGGGCTTATCCGTGGCCCAACCATAAATCAAGTCAGCTTTTTTTGAGGCCATATTACAAACCTCGTCATACCCCAACTCGTTCATGAGCTTCACCTGCTCATTAAGATAAAAAACCGTAGAAATTGCAGGCGTGTTATACGTTTGGTTTTTATCCGAATTATTTATGGCAAGCTTCCAACTCATAATATAGGGAACATATCTGGATTTATCTTCCGCAATCGCAAGCGCACGTTCCCTTGCCTTTGGACTCATAATTGCCACCCAAAGTCCTCCCTCGCTGGCAAAAACCTTTTGTGGTGAGAAAAAGAAAATATCCACTTTGGAAATATCACATGGAACCTGTCCTCCGCCACTTGTGGCATCAACGGCCAAAAGAGCACCGTCATGAACTTGTGGAAGACTGGATATCTGGACACCTGTTGAGGTTTCATTCAGAGTTACGCAAATTAAATCACAATCAGCAACATCGGTACCATTAATCCCCTGTCCGTAATCAACCTTTAACTGCTGCGCAGAAACCCATGGACAGAGATCTGTCGCCTTGAACCACTTCTCTGAAAATTCACCACACGTAAAATGAGCGGCCTTCTTTTTTACAACACCCATGGCGATGGCGTCGAACAAAAAAGTTGCACCGCCGTTTCCAAGAACAATGGAATAATCATCAGGAACCATGAAGAATTTTTTCAGGCCATCTTGAAGCTCTTTTACAAGATTTCTAACAGGCATTTTTCTATGGGAAGTACCAAGAAGATGTACATCCGCCTCGTACAATTTTTTAACAAACTCCATCGGAACAAGCGAAGGCCCTGAACCAAATCGTGGATCGGAAGGCATGAGATCTTTTGGAACCTTGAATTCTTGAAACATAATTTACTCCATTAAAAATACAGGTAAATATAAAAATAATTTTGACGATACTTTACACAGAACGTACATGTCAGGCAACATTTTACATCCCGCGTTGGCAAGAAAAATCCCACAGATAATCAGTCGGAAATAACCCGGTACTCAGCTTCAATTGACCCTCCACGTCCATTCTTATCATGTGCTGTAGTTGAGGATGAGGTGGCCTGGCGAACATTTTTCCTGAATAACCGATAAAAATGCCAGGATTTAAACAAGAATTTTACCAGCAAAAAAAGCATATAAAGCAGCAAAAGCTTGAAAATAAATCCTATCATCATTGACTCCGAAACGGAGTGTAGCAACACGATAACGCAAGGTCCACTTTTTTATTAATCATTTGTTAATCAGAAAAAAGATGTTATAAATGCCAATACGATTGGACAAAGGGAGGGAATTTTTAGTGGGAAATAATCAATTTCACCATTGGGCGGATGAGTACGCACAAAAAATATTGGAAATCATTCCGGCTTCCAACAGTCATCCCATCGTTTTAAACTGCATCTTAAATGATCACATGGATCCAGTAATAATTCGAAATATCCTTACGGGAGACTTCATTTATCGCGCACTAAAAAAGTCGATTGCTGAACTCACAATACGTTTCACCACACAAAATAATTTTGAAATCATTTCAAATATCATCGAAAAACTTCAGCTCCCATGCAGCACGGTTTCCAGCGTTCATGAAGAGTTTTCCAACGAATTTTTTGTTATCAATCTTTTCTTCGGAGACATGAAAAACCCCCCTGATTTTAAAAACTGCTTATGTATGAACACCTCAGACCTTGCAATCGAAGAAACAAAAAACACGGATTTCATGGAACAATTCCATAAAATCGTAAATATTTATGAGCCTAAAATCGTCAGGTGGTTTGTTGCAAGAAAAAAAATTGATGATGTTATTTATATAAAGTTTGATGCAAATGTCATAAAAAACTACGAACGATTTGATCATGATGAAAGCGTTGCCTACGGTTCAGGTAAAATGGAAAATGATGAACGTAAAAAAATTCAAAGAATATATGAGCTTTCACAAAACAGAAGCGAACCACCAGCACTCATTCCATTCAGACCACCTTTCCAAAAGCTTTGCAACATCCTTCAGATGTATGACCTTGATATCAGCAAAGCCTATGCTTATTTCATGCACGAAATAAAAAACGATGTGGATAAATCAAAATTCACCCAAAGGGCCGAACGTGCCCTTTTCTGGGTTGAACATCACGCACCAAAAGAATTTAATTTCAAAATAAACAAGACCCCACTAAAACCCGAGCTGACAAAAACGCAGGCCGCATTTGTAACAAGGGTCTTTAATTTCTTCAAATCCGATTCAGATGAAATTGAAACCAATGAAGAGATATATGATAAAATCCTTTATTTCTCCAAAGAGCAAAACCTGGCACCTGATGAGGCGAATCGTATCCTGTATCTTCTTATTCTGGGACAGAACAACGGACCGCACCTTGGAGAACTCTTTCGAACCTTGGACAGAAACCGCATTTTACAACTTCTAAATTTATGATACGAAATTCAACCAGCAAAAATAATCTTCGGAGGCAGGTAATGAAAAAATTAATTGTTTTTCTACTAATCGGCATATCTTCATCAGTTTTCCCTGCAGACATCTTTGTTACAACTCCAAAGGTTATCGGTGCCGATGATTCATTGAAAGAGGCCGTCAGGGAGTTAATCGTGGCGGAACTGGAGGAAAAAGGGCATTCCATTATCGGCAATCCTAAAAAAAGCAATTTCTCCATCTCCTCATCAATCATAAAACTGGAGAACGACTACATTATAAAAATGACAAAAAAAGAAACAGGCAAGACGACATCCAAAAGAATGAAAAGCAAGACCCTGGACGATATTGATATAACTATTTCCAGACTTGTCGATACCGTCTTGAATAACAAAAGTGTTAAATCAACACAACAGGTTGAAAAGATCACCAAGCACGAACAGGATGAAAAACGCAGAAAACTGAAAGTTGATGGACAATGGGTTTTCGGTATCGGGCCATCATTCCTTTCAAACACAATAGAGACGCAAGCGTACAACCTCACCTTTGGATACATCTGGGGAATCGACACAATTTTTGATCTCCTGGTGAGATGGGATATCTCAAATGCCAAGGGATCGTCATCTGCCGGTTTCAATATGCTGACAATCAACGGAAATTACTTCTTCAATAAAAACATTCATGCCCCATTCGTTGAAGCTGGTTTTGGATACGCAAGGGCCGAAAATGATGCCAGCAATAAAAAAGTGAATGGCTGGATACTGAATATCGGTGGAGGAATGAAATTTTTCAGGGCATCAACCGTCAATTTCGGAGTGGAAGCCCGGTACTCCCTGCACCTTGAAAATGTAGAGGGCAAAGCGGGGAAAACTGAAAAACCATCTCAACTTGCCGTATCATTCCTTGTCTTTTTCTAGAACACATTTTTGGTGTCTCTTTAGAACGACATACTGACACTGGTGACTTTTTAGTTTTATATAGCAACGCATCTTGTAGATGAAATCACATCAAAAATTTTGGTACGGAATTTGCTCATAGTTGATCGAGTTTAAGCATAATAACTAGGGAGAGATTATGAAATTTTTTATTGTCGCACTGTGTATATTTTCAAACACCGTGTTTGCCACACAAACTTTAGACTTGAAGGAAAAGGAGATGAGTTACTCAATTGATGGTTCTGAAGACACCTTTGAGATTATAAGAACCATCGATACTCCAAAAACAGTAAAACTCACTTTTTATTATTCCTACACCAACAATGTATGTTTACGCTCTGACACCAGAGAACACTGGGTGGAAGGTTATCATCGTGAATGGTGTGAATCCGATAGTGTTCACTGTTACGAAAGAAATGGCCGTCGTATCTGTGAACGAGTGGAAGGTGAATGCCATCGTGAATGGATTTCCGGTCATTATGAAACCGAGGTCTACTGCGTGGAATATGGTACAGTTCAGATTCCAACTTCAAAAAAGATCAAGCTGAATTTCAAAAAGGCACATAAACTTTCAAATAATGACAGCGAACGATTCAATGTAACCATTAAACAACCAAGTCACTGGGTGAGAAAACTCAAAATTTCAGGAAAAACCATTGAAACGGCCGGAGAATATAAGATTAAAGAATGGAAATTCCTGTTCTTTTCCCATCAACTAAAATTCAAGAAGAAATAATAATTACGCATCCATCATAAATACGGCGGTCTTGTTGCTTATTCCCGAGAGGTGATTCATAAAAGCAAGACTGCCACTTTCTATCAGATCAACATCGTTCCACGAGGAATTCTTTAAAAAACAGACTGGCCCAATTTTTATTTTACCCTCAGGAGTCAAAAATCTGAGCTTCATATTCATTTTAACAAATGCTGACTTATTTTTTACATAAATGGCAATATGACTTCCATTTTTAACCTCTATAACGTCACCTATGTATGAAGCATGATCGGTATCCAGTAATTCGTTTTTTAGTTTTGAAAATTTCCTGTCAGTAAGGTTTTCCTGAAAAGGGCCCTTGCAAAATTTTCTCTTGTCCATCCCGGGAATGGGGTCAATCCTGGCCCAATTCACACCAATACCGCTTATCTCATCCATATGTTCGAGAAGACAAAGATCACGTGAATGAAACATGAAAGTTCCATTCTCATTTTCAATAACTTCAAAAATCTCACCAGGAAGTTCATTAGTTCCTGCCAATGCCTTTTTTTCATTATTCTGACCTGTTGGAACTCCCATCCGATCAAGCAGTTTCCTTGGTGAATAAGTTATTGGGAGCCTGCCAAAAACATAAAGCTCTGTCTCAACCCCCAAATTCAACAAATTCTTTTTCAATTGATGAAATGGTATTTCCCTCGGAAGAACAATCCTGTCGATATGATTGGAGACAATGTCCCTCCACATTTCAATGGCCCTTAAATTATTATTGCCATTTTCTAAAACAAGCTGGATTTTCACCTCAGGCATGTATTTCATCAAGTAACGAACGGCCCCAGGATCCACCACCCTTACGGCCTTAAAATCCTTTAACGGTATGGCCTTCAAAATTTCAACCGACTCTCTGAAAACCGTCTCTGTCATGAGAATATCCCATTCAAGCACCGGCCTCAGTGGCAATTTTCTGCAACGAACGGCCAGTTCCTTAATTGTCGGTATATCCATATTTCCAAATCGTCCAAGTCCCTTGGTGGAAACAATAACCTCCCCGATACCCGACTCGCAGGATTTTTCAAGTTCATTAATATTTTCAATATGACTGACAATATTCATCCGTTTATTTCCTGTAGACACGATACCGACCTTCTTAAAAGATTCCATTTCCCGGCACCATGAACATATGGCAATTTAACCAGAATACCCGGCCTTGCCGACTCCAGCGGTTCATCAAGCACATTTTTCATATCGCCTGCAAAAACCTTCTTCGGTTTTCCTTTAAATAGCAAAAGTTCAAGTTCATCCTCTTTTTTGATACCGTTTTTTACCTGGGCCAGCATATACTCACCAATTTTAACTTCAAAAACAATGGCCACAATCTCAAATGAACTCTTAATCATCTCCCTTTCATTAAAAATACTGTCTGCAGATGCCTTCTCAAGAAGATTTCCAGTACAATAATCCCTATGCGATATTTTTCTTAGCTCTTTTGTGGCACTGCTAATCTTTTCCAGGGAAAGGTAACCATGTTCCCTCATTTCACACAATAATTCAGAGTAGGTTTTACAAACTGTTCCAAGATAATAAGGGGTTTTCATTCTTCCCTCAATTTTTACAGCGTCTATCCCGGCCTTTGCAAGGTCCTCCAGATACTCTGCCGCCATAAGATCCTTTGAACTCATAAAAAAATCCGATCTCCTTTTTTTGCCTCCCCACTCAATATCATACTCAAACCTGCAACTATGTTTGCAGCCTCCCCTATTGCTGTCCCTCCCGAACGTATAGTTTGAAATGGTGCAATTTCCCGAATAAGACATACACATGGAACCATGAACAAACATTTCAATTTCGACTACGGCCATTTCCCTGATTCGTTTTGCCTCCAGGATCGAAACCTCACGTCCCAAAACAATTCTCTTAACCCCCAAATCCTTCCAGAATTTTGCAGATTCCATGTTAAGACAGGTATTCTGCGTAGACAGGTGTATATTTAATGCAGAATTGTCCCTGACGGCCCTCAGAACTCCAATATCTGAAACAATAACAGCATCAACCTTGATTTTTTCAAGAAACCTCACATATTCATCCAGATCACACATGTCCTTGTCATGCAAAAAACCATTTAAAGCAACATAAACCCTGACCCCGTTATCGTGGGCAAAGGAGCAGGCCTCACAAAGCTCTGTATTGGTAAAATTTTCTGCTGCGGTTCTTAGTCCGAATCTTTTTCCAGCAAGATAAACAGCATCGGCTCCGTAAAAAACGGCCATTTTAAGTTTTAATGGTGATCCGGCAGGTGCCACCAGTTCAGGGATTTTTAACATACTGTGTTACCAACGTGTTCAGTTATCATCTGCAATTATCAAAAATTTCATATAGAATAAAGTAAATGACGAAAAAAAATAAAAACAAACTCAAAACATGTCTGATTCTGGTATTTATCTCCATCATTGGATATCTGGCATATATTTATATCAGTACTCCAACCAGAATTATTCCGTACCCTTTCAAAATCAACAATGATTTAACCACAAAAGAAGAATATATACAGGCATCAAAGGCCGATATTCTTATCATTGGCGATCGCATGGGAAATTTACTTGCCCATTACAAAAGCAGACTTGTCCAAAAAATTTCCACAAAACTTAATCTTCAAACCAATCTTCGTGTATTCAACTGGGCCCGCGATAATGAAGGCATTCACAGAACACTGTACAAACTCAAAAATCTAAAATCATTACCAAAATACATTATCTACCACGGAGCAGGCCAGGAATTTAGCGAAAAACTCTTTAACATTCAGGACGCAAAAAATATCATAACCGATTTTGACCGATTTAAAAATCCACACATCAGTACATTAATCACTCTATTTCCCGTACTTTCCAGGTTTCTTTACAAAAACAAAAACATCCTGGAAATATCAAAATACACCGGGGATAAAACACCATACAACGATCGTGGCAAACAGGCACAAATCGAAATCACCTACAGAATGTATAAACATCAGATCAAGGAACTGGTCAAACTGGTCAAGCGTTCCGGATCCAATATCTTTCTCATCACCATCCCGATTAATCTCGACATCCCACCAGGTAAAGTCTGCAACAACACAACCACGGATAAAATTGAAAATTATCTGGACGAAATGAAACAGTATCTTGATGATGGAAAAAGTAAACAGGTTTACACAAATCTCAATGATCTTAGGATAAATACTGTCTCGAATTCTCGAACATATTATCTGTTTGGACAAGCTGCCTCCAGGCTGGGACGTTACAGCGAAGCAAGAGAGGCACTGAAAAAGGCAATTGCATATGATTGCAGAACAACACGTGCAACACCTGTATTCAACTCAATCATGATAAATTGTGCCGATATAAACAACGTACCCTTGATTGATTTCAATGATCTGGTAAATAGAAATTTTGGAAGAAAGGACGAAAACGGAAACAATCATGTTCTCTTCCTCGATAATTTGCGCCCACAGGACAAATATTACGAGACAGTAATTTCCATATTGGCAGCAACAATTATTAAATTATTGTATTTATAGTTGATGTAACAGGAGTAAAAAATAAAAATGAACACAGACACATTCAACAACACTTTTAAATTAAAACTTAAATCCAACGAGGTTCTCTGTCTGGCAGGCGACAACGAATATGATCTTTACTATGTTCTGTCCGGAAAACTGATGGTCTGTGTGACCAAGAAAACCCAGGTCATACCAGTGGCCTATCTGGACAAGGGACAATATATAGGTGAAATTTCCTTCTTCGACCACAGACCACGAAGTGCCACGGTTATTGCCACAGAGGACACTGAAGTTGTAAAAATACCTCCTGCAGAACTAAAGAAGCAGGTTCCCAAATGGCTTGTAAGTACCGCCATTCAAATGATTACAAAACTTCGTGAAACAGACGACGTAATTCAGGAAAATGGTATAAGAAAAAAGAATGTGGAATCCATCAGGCCATTATCCATTGATGATCAACGAATGTATTATTCCGCAATCGAAGAGTTCATGTCCCAAAGAAACAAATAAATACAGCAATATGTGGCACCTGTATAATTGTTATGATATATATTGCGAATGAATGCTAATACTGGAAACAATCGTCGCCCACCAAACGGGCCGGATAAAAAAAACAGGCCTCCGGCAAACCATAAAAGTCGTAATCCACGTGATAAAAAACCATACACCCCGCGAAATGTTCGTGGTAGCGACATTACGCTACATCAACATACATTAAAAGATGCTCCCAAAAGACAAAGTCATCATAGTGGCAACAACAGAGGGAAATACAATAAAGGAAGCAATCGCCCTTCATCCATGACTATTTCAAAAATATTCCGAAGATATGATTATCTCACTGAACTTCATATCATTGCCCGGCGAAAATTTTTTCAAAACCACTATCACATGGATCAGAGACTTGTGAATAAACTTGAAAGAAATTTCCATGAAACACTCCGCCAGTTATGGGATTTTAAGAACTCGCTTAACAGACACCAATTTGAGCGTTTAAATGAAAAATACAATGGACTGCCAACAGATACCACCTATTCGGAAAATCATGGAATTGATCAAAAGGGAGAAATCACACCAGAGGACTACCAAATAATGGACCCTCATATTACGAATTTCCAGAAAGAAAGTAGCTTTGCAAATGATGCAGAAGAATCAAAAGGTACGTCGGAAGATTATAAAGCTTTTAAGAACATCCAACCTTGATTTAATAATCAATAATTCGAAAGAGAATTTCCGTAACTGTTATAACTTTTTCTATTAAAGTTCCTTGCTGACGGATAACAACCAAGTCGTTGATCGCTATGCGATACTCGATAGGTTTTGCATGAATCTTTTGTGCAACCCAGCTTGTAACCGGTAAAAACAGAATAAGTTTTGCATGAATTTCTTGTGCAACCAAGCTGATAGCGGCCGTGCACCGGATAAATATCGCAAAAATTTTCAGTGCAGCCCAATTGGTGGCCTTTTATCACACGATAGGTCTTGCATGAATTTTGGGTACATCCCAGCTGCTCACCATTAAATACACGATATGTTCTGCATGAGTCCTTGGTACAACCTAGCTGCTCACCATTAAACACGCGATAAGTCCTGCATGAGCCCTTTGTACAGCCTAGCTGATAACCACTGTATACCGGATAAACATCACAAGAACTCTCCGTACAACCAAGCTCCCGGCCAGCAAACACACGATAGGTCTTGCATGAATTTTTGGTACACCCGAGACGATAATCTGAAAATACCGGATAAACGTCACATGAGTTCTCAGTACAACCCAGCTTGTAACCATTTGATACGTTATAAACTTCACAATCTGCTACAACATTTAAGCTATAAAAAAACACAACAAGCAAGAATACAGGTAAATAGGACCTCATAATCTCTCCATACATTTTATAAAATTAAAGATTTCTACCCTCGATATTACTATTATCTCCAGTTGTTGGAGATTCAAGTTCCTGATCTGTGGCAAAATTTTTAAGATAGTTATCCAAAGTCATCTCGTGATCTTCCAATATCGCGTTTTTGAGTTCCTCAACACTGATATCCAAAATTTCTGTTACCCTCCTGAGCATTTTCAACGGGACATTACAGAGTGCTCTTTCAACATTACTGATAAACTGTCCGTTTTTGTACCCAAGGAGGTGTGAAAGTTCTGACTGTGAATAAGACTTTGGGTGGCCCAGTCGTTTTTCTTTTATAAGTTTCGCAATATTTTGAAACGATCGCATATTCTCCGTACCTCTGACACCTGATCTGGTTAATAAAAATTACAACTATCATCAATCCAAAGATGCACAACTTTATCAAAGATGATTTCATCTGGCCAAACATCTCTTGGTTATTTTTTTTAAGCTATTTTTTTTGTATTTTTAAGATGTTGACGCAACTTTTAATGACTTATAAAATCGGTTGGGCTTTCAAATACAGGGGAAAAATGAAACTTTCAACATGGAACGTCAACGGTCTTCGCGCATGTAACAAAAAAGGATTTCGTGATTGGCTGAACAAAAGTGGATGCCACATAGTATGTCTTCAGGAAACAAAACTCTCCCCAGAACAACTACCTGACGAACTTTCAAGTTTAAAAAACTGGCACACCTATTATGCCAGTGCCGTAAAAAAAGGTTACTCCGGAGTGGCCTTGTATTCCTCCACCGATATTGAAAAACCGGACATAACAATCGGAATAAATATACCAAAGTTTGATGATGAGGGAAGGGTTATCATCGCAGAATATAAAAATTTCATACTATTTTCATGCTACTTTCCCAACGGTGGAAGAGAGCTTGCGCGTGTCCCATTCAAATTGGAATTCTCGAAAGAAATTGCAAAAAAGGCGCTTTCCCTGCATGAGGAAAAAGGAAAACCGATCATCATTGCGGGAGATGTAAATACAGCACATATGCCAATTGATTTAAAAAACCCGAAATCAAATGAAAAAAATACAGGGTTTCTACCAATTGAAAGAAAATGGATTGATGAATTTATTGGTCTGGGATTCCATGATGTTTTTCGTGAGCAGCATCCAAACGAGGAAGGACAATATACATGGTGGAGTTACAGGATGAATTCACGCAAAAGAAATATTGGATGGCGTCTCGATTATTTTTTTGTAACAAAGGACATGGTAAAAAACGTTATAATGACTGCTCATTCGCCTGAAACACCAGGCTCCGACCATTGCCCGACACTAATGGAAATTAATCTCTAAAATATACCTGATGTCCCTTATAGATCGTATTTAAAACCATATTATCGCAATCCGAACGTTTCCTTCCCCTCTGGCCAAGCAGTCTCTCAAGAACACATTCAGCATTTTCACCCTTTTTCAAACCTGGTGACTCCACAAAAATAATATTGGCAAATTTTCCGTTAGCAAGACTTCCATGGGTTTTATGAAGTCCCAATATGCCGGCACCTGATATTGTCGCGCGGCTCAGTGCCTTTGTATAAGTGGCCTCCATGATACCTTTTTTTCTGTTCTGTTTTACAAATGAGTGCATTACATCAAACATGGAAAGATACGGTCCCCCTCCGATATCCGTCGCAAGGGCCCATCTTATCCCTTTTTTTTCAATTTTTCTAAAATCAAAAAGTCCCGATCCCAGTCCAAGTTCTCTTACTGGAGCATTGGAGGTTGGACAATGGGCAATGGACGTATTGGTTTTTTGAAGAATATCAAACTCACTGTCACACAAATGAATTGCATGGCCAACAATTGTTTTTGGGCCCAAAATCCTGCATTTGTAATAAACTTCCGTATAGGTTTCAACAGTCTGAAAATCCGAACATCCGTTAAAAATATCCAAAACTGTTTTAATTTCTTTTTTGGTTTCCGAAAGATGTGTTTGAATAAAGGTTCCGTATTTCCTTGCAATTGAAGCTGTCTTTTTCATAATTTCCGGAGAAACAGTAATGGCAAATCTGGGAGTAAGGGCATAACGTTGTCGGTATTTTTTTGCCTTTTTCGATACAAGAGACAATGCCTCCTTTTCTGATTGTATCAGTGTTCGAGGAGAATTCTCCGTCATCAGTACATTGCCAATGACAAAGTCTCCAAGAAAATATCTGAACGCGTCGTCGACTGCATGGGAATGCACGGAAGAGTAGCACGCTCCACCAACGGTTCCAACACTCAAAAGTTTTTCGGCAAATTCCCTGGATTTTCTTGAAGAAAAACCCCTTGCCTTAAATTTTGCCTCATACGGCCATGTATAATCACTCAACCACTTCAAAAGAGAGTCCTTTGGCATCAAACACACTGCATCCTGAACCCAGTGAAAATGCATGTCGAAAAATCCTGGAAGTGCCATCTTTCCATTCATTTCAAGTATTTCAATCGACCTTTTATTACTATATTTTGGCAGAATTTCCTTGCAGGCACCGGTTTCCACGATTTTGTAGGCACACTCTCCCTGATCTTTACCTCGGATAAGTACTATGGCACCGTCTCTTTGCAACCTGGCCTTCTTGTCACCTACAGGATTAATAAAGTCGCAAAGAATAATTTTATAAAGCGGGTGTTGCAAAACCGACTCCAATAACATTTAATTAATGTGACTTACGAATCTTCTTTGGAGAAAAACATGAGAACCTTCCTTATTAATGCGGTTTTCACTATTTTTATCATCATATCACTTTTTACCGATTGCCATGTAGCATTGTCTGCTGAAAGAAATCTTTCCGTCAACTCCATTATCATGGCAAAAATCAGCTCTTCAATCAATCCGGCCACCCTGGATTATTTAAAATCCACTTTTAAAAAAGCATCCAGGACCTCAAAGGATCTGATCATTATAAAACTCAATACTCCCGGCGGACTCGTCACAACAACAAAGAAAATACTCACACTTTTCGGTGACAGCGATATTCCCGTGGTGGTCTGGATCGCTCCGGAAGGAGCCTCCGCAACAAGTGCCGGCGCAATTATCTCCAGCGGTGCCCATCTTCTCTTTATGGCCTCTGGAACAAATATCGGAGCTGCAACCCCAGTTACAATGGGAAAGGATATAGAGCAAAAAGATTTGAGAAAAAAAGCAATCAACGATCTCAAGGCCCTTGTTCAAGGCCTCTCCGAAAGTCGCGGAAGAAACGAATTACTTTTTGGAAAAATGATACAGGATGCCGAATCCTTCAAGGCCAGCGATGCCCTCAAAAAGAAACTCATTAACGGCATTGCAAATACAAAAGAAGAACTTTTGAAAAAACTTGACGGACGAACCATCACCCTCAAGGGAAAAAAAATCCGCTTGATAGTGAAAAATCCGATTGTCAGCGAACATAAAATGGATATTGGGCAAAAACTCTTAAATATTCTTGCCAATCCAAACATGGCCTATATTCTTTTTCTCATAGGGGCCGCACTGCTCTACCTTGAATTCCAGGCACCTGGTGGATACGTCGCCGGCTCCATTGGTGCAATATGCCTGGTGCTGGCCGGCATCGGTTTCCAGCTTCTACCTTTGAATTTCGGAGCACTCGGACTCATCATCTTGTCATTTGTATTTTTTATTCTTGAGATATTTATCACGAGCTTCGGACTGCTATCCATAGCAGGACTTGCCTCACTGATTATTGGCTCACTATTTCTTTTCAGAACGGATGACGCCTACATTTCCATCAGCAAGAGTGTCATTTTTTCATCCGCCGGAGCCGTGGTATCCTTTATGTTCTTGATAGTCTTTTTACTGTTAAAGGATTTCAAGAAAGGGGCAAAAGTCCAATTTCATTCACTTGTCGGCAAAAACGCAACCGTAGCACAACTTTTACCGGAAACAGAAGATAACTACACATTCTATCAGGTGAAAGTGTCCGGCGAATATTGGAAAGCACGCTCCCTGACAAAGCTTACAACAGGACAGCATTGCAAAATCGAAGAAGAAGACAGGAAAAACATGATCCTTACAATAAAATCATAAAAGAAACCGGGAATTTTTCAAGGAGTTTTATATGTTACCAGCATTTCTACCGTTTATCATTCTTATCGTTATTCTGCTTTTTAACATGATCAAAATTATCACCCAGTATCAACGGGCAGTAATTTTTACGCTTGGTAAATACACCGGAGAAAAGGGCCCCGGCCTTATTCTGGTTATCCCGATTCTTCAAAGAATGAAAAGAGTCGATGTCAGAACAATCACCATGGACATTCCCTCCCAGGATATCATCTCCAGGGACAACGTAACACTCAAGGTTAACGGCGTTGTTTATTTCCGCGTCGAAGACACGGCGAAAGCAATTATTGAAGTGGAGAATTACCTTCTAGCAACAGAACAGATTGCGCAGACAACACTGCGTTCGGTTATCGGCCAGTTTGAACTGGATGAAATTCTTACCCAGAGAGAGCTGATCAATCAAAAACTACAAGCAATTATCGATGAACAAACGGAACCATGGGGTATAAAGGTATCACTTGTTGAAGTAAAGGCCATCGACCTTCCAAACGAAATGCAACGGGCCATGGCAAAGCAGGCAGAAGCTGAAAGAAATAAAAGGGCCAAGGTCATCTCCGCCGAAGGAGAACTTGAAGCATCCATCAAACTGGCACAGGCCGCTGAAATTCTCGGAAAACAAAAAAATGCCATCACACTGAGATATCTTGACACAATGAAGGAAATCTCGGTTGGCGAAGGAAGATCCACCACTTTCTTTCCGCTACCAGTTGATTTTCTGGGTAAGATTGTTGAAAAACTTGGTTAACTCGACCTACTTGGAACACTATAAAAAAAGACCTGCCATTCGGCAGGTCTTGTTTATTTGATAGAAAAATAGCAATAACTCGAACTTGTAACTTATCTATCCAAGAAGTTTCAATGCCATCTGGCCTGAGTTATTGGCCTGGGAAAGAACAGAAGTACCTGCTGCTGTCAGGATATTCAGTTTGGTATTCTTGGCAGTCTCAGAAGCAAAATCAGTATCACGAATCCTGGAATTTGCAGCACTGAGGTTTTCTGCACCAATCTGCAGGTTCTGAATAGTTGAAGTCAATCTATTCTGAACGGCTCCAAGATCAGCTCTTTGTCCTGAAATATTTTGAATAGCATGATCCAATATCTCAAGACCCTGTTGCGCCGATTCTTTTGAATTAACTCCAATTTCGTCAAGTCCGAGTCCAGAAAGAGATGAATTGGTGGCCCCGGCATTGTAGGAAATCCTGTCCTTGAAATCATCATTATTGATTCCAATTTGGAAATCGTACTTGTCACCTTCCCCATTTAACAATTTTTTACCGTTAAACTCGGTAACCTGTGAAATCCTTTCAACTTCCTGCTTCAAATTCTGGTATTCCACATCGGAAAATGACCTCTCGACGTTTCCTACTGTGTCAGATGCGGACTGCACCGACAGCTCTCTTAGTCTGATGAGAATGTTTGAAATCTCATTCATACCGCCTTCTGCAGTCTGAATCAATGAGATTCCATCGTTTGCATTTCTCTCAGCTTGGTTGATACCACGAACCTGAGCTTTCAATTTCTCGGAAATTGCCAAACCGGCAGCATCGTCTGCGGCCTTGGTAATACGGGAACCGGAAGACAACTTTGTCAACGTTGTCGATTGTTCCGCATTGTTTCTACCGAGAGTTCTTTGAGCAGTTAGAGATGATACGTTCGTATTGATACGTAAACCCATTGCGTCCTCCTTGGATATCACCACCATTCTGGCAGTTGGACCCCAACCCATGAGGACCAATAAGCTTACTGCTTGTTCGGGTTGTTAATAAAAGTTTTCAGCAATATGCCAAAAACCATCAGGAAGCGAATCGGCTTACCCTAAAATACCTTTAGGCTTTTTTTCGGATTAATCTTGTTTTTCAACCAATCCTTTTTAGTCGGATATTGTGTGTTCTGATTAACCAGGAAAATAATTAAATCTGGACTCAACAACTACATGGAATTAGAATATATCCAATTACGTTCAGAATTCGGGAGTTGATATGGCATTAAAAAGTAACATGAAGATATTGGTAATAGATGACATGGGCACAATGAGAAAAATTATAAAAAAGATGCTCTCGCAAATTGGCTTCACAAATATACGTGAGGCAGGAGATGGTACGGAGGCATGGCCGATGCTGACTGAAAGTGCCGGCGAACATGATCCTTTTGAATTTGTAATTTCAGATTGGAATATGCCGGGAATGACAGGTATTGAACTTCTAAAAAAAGTCCGTGAAACAAGTGATAATGAAGAATTAAAGGCAATTCCATTTCTCATGGTTACAGCGGAAGCTGAACAAGGTAACGTGGTAAAAGCAGTTCAAGCCGGGGTCAGTAACTATATTGTAAAACCATTTTCCGCCCAGACACTCAAAGAAAAAATCAATAAAATATTTAACTAACCACCTTGGAATAAAAGTCATGAGTACGATCAGTAATACTCAAACAAAAGAAATAGTTAATGATTTTTGCACAGAAGCGCTAAAGCTATATTCCGAGCTTGAAGAAATATTGCTTGATCTGGAAAGCAATCCATCAAACAGGGATGAATTCGAAAAATTCGGACAGGTTATCGACCGTGTAATGGGAGCAGCAAAAGCAGTAGGTGCCGATGAAATCGGCAAATTTTGCGAACTGGGCAAGGCCATCGGATATAAGGCGAGCCAGGTTCAAGACACCCCCCTTCTGAATATTGTTGTCGCCGTTTTATCAGATGCCGTGGATCTTCTCAAAAGAATGACAATGACAATTCAAACAGGTGAAGAAACCGGTCTTGAGAACATGAATACATCTGCTTTCGTTTCGCGACTCAAGTGGTTGTCCGGGAAATTTAAATCAATCAAAAGATCATCAGTTTCCATAGAAGCGAAGTCCGATGCAGATATCGACGAACTGCTGAATAATCTTGGTTTGTAACATTAGAGGTAAAAAAATGACTAGCAAAATGAATTTTCTGGAGTTTTCAAGACCATTTATTGAAGCTGCCAAAAAAGTCTTTGAAACGATGGTTTTCACCAAACTGGAAGCTTTGAAACCGTCAATCAAGGAAAACAACAATTCTCTCGGCGATATTTCCGCCATTCTTGGACTTTT
>JAGLPP010000199.1 GCA_023137315.1 Bacteriovoracaceae bacterium | reverse complement strand
CGTTTTTTTTGGGGAACTCCAGAGGCATACTGCCTAGCCACTCATGGCGCTCAATAAAATTTTTGATCTCGTTGCATTTGGTTTTAAAATCAGCGGGTACGTAGTCAAAATCAAAGTCTGAAACTTTTAAATTAGATAGCTCTTTCTCGGTTAAACCTGACGTCTTGATATCGTCTTTTAAATTCTTTAGACGGATGTCATACTGCCAGGCATGTTTTTTTCGATAATCTTTTTTAAAGATAGCAGGTCTAAGCATTCATACTCCCTTGTTTTTGATGGCCATACTTAATAAGGGAGCGTTCGGGTTTTAGAGTGTTGGAAAGCTGTAAGTGTATAAAATTGCATGTAAAAATAAATTTTGACCCTACTGTGTAAAAACATGTAGATATTGCAGAAAATTTGTCCTACAAAAACATCATGAATGTTAATCCTTGCAACCATTGCGATCTTTTTAATCTTTGTCAGGGAAGATATTTAGAAGACTCAGCGGAGTTTAATGGCCGTGGTTTTAGTGGATGTAAAGAGTTGGAGGAGGCATTAATTACTGAAGGACTGGTTAAATATGACTCCTTGGTCAACATAGATACAGATGGGTACAAGGAAGTTAATTCAGGAGATGGCCTTAATCTTTTTGATCTCTGGGAAATAATAATAGATGTGAAAGAAGATAATAATTGGGACATGGACTATCTTTTAAATATCTTTCACATCACTAAAAAAACTCCCCAGTCCGATATTAATTCCAAGACGCTGGATAAATTAATACACTCACTTCGTTATCAAAATGATCCCCACTTGTTATTTTGTGCCTTTCTAATTCATTTTAAATTAAACGATCCCAAGGTAATTAAAAAGCTATTCCCCGGTTATAATATGAGGCATTACTATAAAAATCAATCAAGGATATATGTTGATCTTGATGAGTTTCTGCCTGAAAGAATAAAGTTTGCCAAGCTTTCGATGAGGGCCATGAGTAAAAAACAAACAGAGGCAGTAAAGGGATATATTATCAATAATGATAAAAAGTTATCTATGGAGAGAGTTTCAAAAAGACTGGGGATTTCTAAAAGTTCTCTCAAGGAGAGACTGGATAATGCAGGCAAGAAGGCCAGAATTGTTCTTCTTAACTACAAAAAAATTAAAAATATCATTAAAGAAGTTCAGAGTATTTCACGCAAAAAATTCCTCAAAATAAAATTTTGAAGGTTTCCAAACTGATGCTTTATATAATATGTTAATAATTAGCTGATTACATATTGCAGTAAAATCAATTGGTTACCAATGGTTTTTTTGTGTTATTCTTGGCCTGAATGTAATAGGAGCTTATTATGAAAAATCAAGATTCTAAAGAAAGAAGTGAACTCGAAAAAGTCATAGCGGAATTAAAAAAAATTCAAAAGGGAAATACCGGTAAAGATATCGTTGAGGCGATAATTGATGAAATTAGCGAGGATAATTACCAAGATATCGGAAAAGTGGCGCGGCCAAAACAAAACATAAATGAGGAAATCCAACCAACCATTTAGCCAAGGAAATAATGGCGATCATACTTCCATTCAGCGAAATATCGAATCAGGTAAAAATCAAGGTAACCTCTAAAAAAGTACTTATTGATACTTGTGCCCTTATATCCTTTTCACATGATACTAGTGAATTTCATGATGAAACCCTGGATTTATTTACGGTACTGATGAAAGAAAAATTCCATGTTTATAGTAACGTAAACATTAGATCGGAGTTTATTGATCATCAAAGAAGAATTATTATAACTGAGGCATTAACCTCATTGAGTCAACAAGTTGATGGGATACTGTCAAACAGAGAATTGGCCAGAAGACTTAAGTCTCATCGGGCCAATGTTCACAAAAGGGCCAATGCAGGAAATTCTTTGGTTTTGAATGATTCCACTATCAAGCAATTCAAAAAACATCTTTCTTTTGGCCATAAAAATATTAAAAACGTGTGGTTGAGATTTTGTGATGACAATCTTAAGGGAAGACTTGAAAAAACCTTTGATTTGATTTCAAGTGTTCTCAAGTTCAAATATATTTCCCTTAGGAAAGAGGACCGTTCTCCAGAAGTCATTAAGGATGTCAGTTGGGATAAAATGTACCAAATTAGCGAAAAGTCAGGTCTTTCGATTAGTGATTCTATGATTTTAAATATGTTTAAATGCACCGATATTCCGTTTTTGGTAACAACGGATTTTGATCTGGTTTATGCTGCTGCAATATCTACCGACCAAAGACTTATCTTTTGCCCTGAAAGAATATATGTGGATTTTCAAGACAAGTTTTCTCAAACCATTTAAACGTTTTCTCGCAAAAAATTCTAAAAATAAAATTTTGAAGGCGACATAAAAAACAAAAAGTAGTGCGATTACATGGAGAACATAGTTTATAAGAATTTTTACGCTTCGCCGATTTCCTTTTAATCCCAAGGCATTACAGCTCTCGATTTTTGACCACCCCTCTCCCACCAATGTGAGTGGAGTGGTCAAAAGCTCTCGAACGTAAGCTAGGGATTGAGGGGAGCGGCGAAGCGAAAGTGGTAAAAGTAGTTAGGATGGTTTGAAGATATTATAATAGATTAGACAAATACACTAGATTAGTGTAAAGTAGTGGTAGTTATGGAGTTGGAGTTTGAAAAAACATTTAGTTACAATAGCAAAAAAAGCGGAAAAGGATATTAGGAAGATACCAAGATATCTTGGCTTGAAGCTAATGAAATGGCAAAAGACCGTGGAGTTAATGGGGCTTAAATATACCCAAGAGATATCAGGTTATAATGACGAAGGATTGAAGGGGAAAAGACAAAAGCAACGGTCCATCAGATTGAGTCAAGGTTATCGAGCAATTTATGAGATAGTAAAGGATACCAAAGAGGTCAGGATTATAGAGATTCAGGAAGTCAATAAACATAAATATTGATGGAGAAAATTATGGCAATCAAAAAAGCAAGTGATGTATTTAAGGAATTATATGGACATGTTTCATTTGGAGAAATGTTGAGTTCTGTAAGATACTCGGATGGTTTTACACAAAAGGACTTTGCGAAGAAGTTAAAAATCTCACAGCAAGACCTTTGTGATATAGAGAAAGGACGCAAAAATGTAAGTGTCGAAAGAGCAGTACAATTTGCAGAGCTTTTGAACGACAGTCCTGAGGTTTTTGTTGAATATGTGATTCAAGATCAGCTTTATCGTGCAGGACTAAATTGTAAGATAAAAGTTGTGCCAAATGAAGCTGCTTAGGGGTTTGAGTGGTTCAGTATTTCCGACAATTTTTCGCAAAAAATTCGGTGGCCCTAAAAGTGGCCGTGCTTTGCAAAAAATTCTAAAAATTCATTAATAATCAGTTTGAAAATCAATTTTCCCGTAATGTCGAAAGAAAAATAATTGATCTGTTTTCTATGCTAAGTTATTAAAAATAAAGATTGAGTGAAATCAAAACGCCTGTTAAAATGGATTTAGCTCTTTAACATTTATGCTTGGGTGTTGGATTTATGATCCTGTGTCGAAATCTTTTTTAAGTCGTGATGAATATTTTTTAGAAAACATGAAAGAAGTGGTGCGGAGTCCGGTTGAGGGGAATTTGTTTTCTTATGTGTCTAATAATCCTTTAACTAAAATAGACCCGACAGGAAATTTTGACGCAGATGTTGATTTTAAAGGAGATTCGACACGAAATACTGCCGGAACAATGTCCATAAAAGATGATTTTGGTAAGGAAGTGTTAAAAGTTGATGTCTTGGGTAGAGGAAGCTCAAGAGACCAATTAGCTACAAATGCAGATACGCCTACAGGTTCATATAATATTGGAGAGACTGTAGATACTTCAAGTCTAAATCAGACTTCATGGGGTAAGCAGTCGATTAAGTTGACTCCTATTTCAGGTAAGGCCCAACAGTCTGGAAGAAGTGGTTTGTATATACATTCTGGAAAATCAGGTACAGAAAGAACTGGAAGTAACTACAAGTCGTTACATCCAAAGAGAAAAGACCTTTTTCCAACTCATGGTTGTCCCCGAATTTCAAAAGCTGATGAAGCAAAAGTTGTTAATGCAATCAATAAAATTAAAGAATCAAGAAATACTCTGACTTATAAAATAAAAAGTTTAATTTACAAAGCAGTAGGCGCAGAAGTTAATTCAAAGGATTTACTGCATGTCTCTAATTAAGGTTGATATATGAAATATATAATCATATTTGTATCTTTACTTGTATTTATTATTTCAATGTCTCAGGGAAAGGAAATAAGAAAAAATAGGAATTTTTCCAAGTGTAATGTTTCAACTTTGATAGATATGGCTAATTATCAATATCATATGATTAACTTTCAAAGTAAGTTATTGTGGAAAAGTAGCAGCGAGTTGGTTGAGGGCCCGATAGTTTCTCAAGATAAAAGTAATTTAGCGTTTTATAGCCTTGAAGGATTAAAACTTAACAACAAGTTTTATGTTGTTGTTATTTTAGATTGCTTAAATGGAAAAGTTCGTGGATGTAATCCTGTTAATTATACAAATTGGGATTCATTCCATGTGAAAGCATGGAGTAAAGATAATAGCTGTCGATTTTCACCTGGCCAACAC
>JAGLPP010000198.1 GCA_023137315.1 Bacteriovoracaceae bacterium | reverse complement strand
AGATCCTTGCATTTACGTTTCGATCCGATGAAAACATTTTATTAAATTCAAATTTATTATCAAAATAAAGTCCCTTGACTGATAAAACACCCTTTTGCTCAAGTGCCATAATATTCATCTTGAACTTCAATTTTTCACCAACTTCAACATCACCTTTGAAATTAACCGCCTTTTCCACCTGTCCTGCATAGTAAAAAGGGGTTCCACGATCTGCAGTTCTGAACAATTTTACAAGACGTTTATCAAAAAACCTCATGGCCTGCCTTTTAACATAATCAGTTTGCTCGTCATCTGTCGGAACATCATAAAGGCCATCCTGCCCCACATCCCAATGACCGGCCATCTCCCTCCTGTATGACCATTTTTCCAGGTCCTTGTTCATATTCAACAAAATGTAATCCACATCATCATTGAAAAAATCATGGAATTTTTCGCCGGGATTTTTTTTCATTTGAACCTTGTTTTTCTCCGCCCCTGTATCCAACAAAGTCCCATCGGCATGGACGGGTGCAAACAGGCATAAAATAACCTGCATCCAAAAAAAGGCAATAGCTGAAAAGACGCTCATACCAGGCAAACTGTCCTCCATGACAAATAATCCCGGCCCTACACAAGGATACCCTTCAATGGACATACGGGTAAAGATCGGGTAAAAACCATCCATCTTAAAAGGGGAAATCATTTGACTGAAATCATCAAGAAATTTATCAGCAAGGACTTGTATATAAGAACGGCAACACTTGTAAGTACCGACATGGTTGCACACATCCAAAACATCCAAAAAACATCACCAATCCCAACTGTGGCAATCGGCAGGGCCGTCACAGGTGCTCTTCTTATGGCCGCAGGACTAAAAAAAGGCCACAAAATCGGTCTACATTTCAACGGCCAGGGCCCGCTTAAAACCGTCTTTGCGGAGGCAAATTTTCTCGGCGAATGCAGAGGATGCACAGGCAATCCAGAACTCGACATTCCCCTTCAGGAAAAGAATATCAAGGTCGGACAGGCACTTGGAAATGGACAGCTGACCGTGGCACACAACCAGCTTGGAAAAAAAGGCCGCTATAGCGGAACGGTTGAGTTTGCCAGTGGTGAAATCGCAGATGATATTGCCCTATTCCTCTATCAGTCCCAGCAAATTCCCTCCCTGGTCTCCCTTGGAGTATATCTTGATGAGTTTGCAAGAGTGAAGGCCGCAGGTGGAATTATCATGGAACTCATGCCGGGGGCACCTGAAAGTACAATCGAAAAACTTGAAAAAAATGCCATGGAGGCCTCAAATATTTCCGAATTAATCATGGACGGAAAAGACGCAACAGATATCGCCAAAATATTCATGAAGGATTTTGAAATAGAGGATTTGGAATTCGATCAGGAAGTAAAATATCGCTGCGAATGCAGTATCGAAAGGGTAAAAAGATCACTCAAATGCCTTGATCCAAAAGACCATGAAAAAATCATCCAGGGTGGTGAAAATGTGGATATAACGTGCGAATTCTGTGGTAAAGTCTACCGTATACCTTAACAGGAGCATATATGTCCTTCGAGCAATGGATAGAGCAAAAAATACCTGATCAGAATGCCTACGACCGCCTTCAAAATATGGCGAAAAACACACCATATTCCATGCCACAAATCAAAAGCTGTGCCGAAGAATTTGTAAATGATGATCTCTATCCAAATAATAATTTAATGGACAAAATCGAGGCCCACATCAATTACTCCGTCATCAGCAAACTTGAAACCAAGATAACCAACTGAAATTTCGTACAATTTTAAATGCATAATTTTTTGCCTCAGGTCATTTCCAGGGATTAATATTTGACTTAGGACTCCATAAATCATATTTTGTTTCATCGACTTTAACACTGGGTAATTATAGATTTTTGGAGGAAAAAAATGTCCGAAGCACTAGGAATGATAGAAACAAAAGGCTTTGTTGCGATGGTTGAGGCATCTGATGCCATGGTAAAAGCTGCAAAAGTTGAGCTTATCGGCCATGAAAAAATCGGTGGCGGTTATACAACTGCAATAATTCGTGGTGATGTTGCCGCAGTAAAAGCAGCGACTGAAGCAGGTGTTCGCGCAGCGGAAAAGGTTGGAGAACTCATTTCCGTTCACGTAATTCCAAGACCACACGAAAACATTGATCTCGCTCTTCCTTTGGGCCGCAAATCCAAAGACTCAAAAAAGTAAAATAGTGTAAAGCTGCGAGTTGATTTGATTTTTTCAAGGCACGCAATGAAAATTGTGTGTCTTGTGTTTATTCATAAGGAGACCCGTTATGCAATTGGGTGAAATTGTAGGAACCGTTGTTGCCACTAAAAAAGACCCCAAAATAGAAGGACTAAAGCTACAGATTGTAAAGCTTATCGATCTTAACGGAAAACACACTGGGGCAATGGTTGTCGCCGTCGATTCCGTGGGTGCCGGCGCGGGAGAAATTGTACTCGTGGCTTCAGGATCATCGGCAAGACAAACACCTCTGACTGAGGGAAAACCAGTCGACTGTGTCATCATGGCCATTATCGACATTTTGGAAGTCAGTGGACAAAAACGTTACGTTAAAAGTTGAATAGTGGGGTGAATTTATGATCTCTGACACTCAATTAAATGCTATCGTCGATCGCGTTGTTGCAAAAATCGCAGGAGATGATAAACAAAACAGTACTCCACCTAATCCCGTGCAAGCAATATCCCGTGAACCGAAGAAACCTATCAACAAACTCGGTGCCTTTCCGGATATTGATTCCGCCCTTGCTGCCGCTGAAAAGGCATATTGGGAATATAAAAACACTCCAATCAAACAAAGAAACAAGTTCATTGAAGCAATTCGTGAAATCTGCATGGAAAATCTTGAAACCATTTCACGCCTGGCCGTGGAAGAAACAAAGATGGGACGCTACGAGGACAAGATTGTTAAAAACAGGCTTGCAATCTCAAAAACCCCCGGTGTAGAGGATTTGGAACCGCTCACCTACACAGGCGATGACGGACTCACCCTTTTTGAAAGAGCACCATGGGGAGTCGTTGGCTCCATCACTCCATGCACCAATCCAACTGAAACAATCATCTGTAACGGAATTGGAATGATCGCCGCCGGAAATGCTGTAACATTCAATGTTCATCCAACGGCAAAAAACACTTCCATCTTCGTCATTGATCTTTTAAACAAGGCAATTCTCTCGGAGGGAGGGCCTGCCAATCTTTTCACTACAATTACAAATCCAACAATACAATCAGCGCAGGATCTTATGAAGCATCCCAAGGTAAAGCTTCTCGTTGTAACAGGAGGCCCTGCCGTTGTTGATGCTGCAATGAAATCGGGAAAAAAAGTCATCGGTGCCGGTCCGGGAAACCCACCGGTTGTTGTGGATGATACGGCCGATATCGACAAGGCCGCCAAAGACATTGTTACAAGTGCCTCCACCGATAACAACATCATCTGCGTTATTGAAAAGGAAATTATTGCAACGAAGGGAATTGCCGACAAACTAAAAGAGGCACTCGTAAAACACGGTGCTTATGAGATGTCCCAATATCAGGCAAAGCGCCTGGAAAAAATTATTATCGATGGCAAATATCCAAATAAAAAATACGTTGGAAAAGACGTCCAGGTCATCCTGGATGACATCGGCGTCAAGGTTGAATCCAATAAAAAAATGGCCTTTGCAGAAGTCTCCAAGGATCATCCATTTGCAACAGTTGAAATGCTGATGCCTGTTCTTCCGTTTATCAGGGTAAAAGACATTGATGAAGCAATTGAAACCGCGTATGAGCTTGAACAGGGCTGTTTTCATACGTCGGTAATTCATTCAAAAAATATCGATCATATGCATAAGATGGCGTGCAAAATGAATACATCCATCTTTGTAAAAAACGGACCGGCCCTTGCGGGTCTTGGTATCCAGGGCGAAGGCCCGACATCGTTTACAATTGCTTCACCTACAGGTGAAGGTGTCACAACAGCAAGACATTTCACAAGAACGATAAAATGTGTCCTTAGCGGTCACTTTAGAATTGTATAGGAACCAAATGCATTATTCCAGGGAAGAAATCATTCAAGCTGCAAGAAATGCCGGAATCGTGGGAAGCGGAGGTGCAGGTTTTCCAACCTACATAAAACTTTCCTCAAACGTCGACACCATCATCGCCAACGGCAGCGAATGCGAACCACTTCTAATGTCCGACAAGGAACTTATGAAGGACTCCCCTGCTTATCTCATCGAAGGGGTGAAACTTGCCATGATCGCCACCGGGGCCACCAAGGGATATATCGCAATCAAGGGTTGTTACGAGGACGTTGTTGCAGCAGTCGCTGCAGAACTGCCGGACGATAACACAATTGAAATCCATGAGCTTGAAAACTACTATCCTGCCGGTGATGAATATATGACTGTTTACGACGTCACCGGAAAAGTCATTCCCGAAGGCTCAATTCCACCCGATGTCGGAGTCATGGTCAGCAATGTTTTAACATTTATTCAAATTGCCCAGTCCGTCTCAGGAAAGAAAGTCACCGAACGAGCACTCACCGTTACAGGCGAAGTAAACAATCCACAGGTGATGTCGGTCCCAATCGGAACTTCCTACAATGATGTTCTGAAACTGGCCGGTGGAATAAGTCATCCGGACGCTGTTGTCATGGACGGCGGGCCAATGATGGGCGAAATCGTAACAGACCTTGATCGCGGAATTGCAAAAACAACTTCAGGACTCGTTGTTCTTCCACGTGAACATCTTATCGTAAGACAAAAAACAAAAACGCTTTCACAGATGGTCAAGCTTTCAAAGGCCGCCTGTTGCCAGTGCACTCGCTGCACGGATCTTTGCCCAAGACATCTTCTGGGACACGATCTTCATCCACATATGACCATGAGAACCATCGACTATAATTTAACAGAACCAACCAAGCATATCACATCGGCTTTTCTTTGCAGCCAATGTGGTCTTTGCGAAATGATCTCATGCGATTCCATGCTTTTGTCCCCCAAAAAGATTTATGCCGAATACAAAAAACTACTTTTGGAAAAAGGGATAAAAAATCCACACAACAAAAAAACCGAAACAAGAGATCATTTGAATGAGCGCAAGGTATCCATTCCAATGGTTATAAAAAAGCTGAACCTTGGTGAATATTACAACAAAAAACCTCTCTTCACTGGAAGAAAGGAAACCCTGCGTACACGTATCGCCACAAATCGCCATATTGGCGTTCCGGCAATTCCAATAGTCGGTATCGGTGAAAAAGTAAAAATCGGCGACATGATTGCCAAAAGTCCAGACGAAAAAGTTGGCACCATATATCATGCTTCAATCAAAGGCGAGATCATGGAAATTACCCATGATGAAATTTGTATTCGCAAGGTGGGTTCAAGATGAAACAACCTGCACTTGGCATGATTGAATTCAAATCAATTGCCCGCGGAGTAAAAACAGCTGACGCCATGATCAAGAAAGCACCTATTCATATTCTTGAAACACATCCAATTTGTCCCGGGAAATACATGATTCTGTTTTGCGGAGAAGTCGCCGATGTTGAGGAATCACTGGCAGAGGGAATAAGTATCGGCGGTGACATGGTGATTAATGATCTTATAATCCCCAATCTTCACAAACAAATCATTCCGGCCCTGACCGGCACAAATCCGGTTGAAAATTTCAAGTCGCTTGGTATTGTTGAAACTTTTTCAATCGCAAGCTGTGTTGTTGCAGCAGACAAGGCCGTCAAAATGGCACAGGTTGAATTGGTGGAAATTCGTCTGGCAAACGGTCTTGGCGGAAAGGCATATTTTGTAATGACTGGTGAATTATATGATGTAGAGGCTTCTGTCCAGACTGCCGTGGAACATATCAAGGAGGAGGGCATGCTCGCTGCCAGCGAGATTATACAGAATCCTCATCCGGTTCTGATTGAGAAAGGAGTATATTTTTAAAATGAAACTGAATTTATCGAAGATAAATTTTATAAAAGAGACGAGCAGGATGCGAGTCATCCATACATGTAGCATTTTGAGCAGGAGCGAAAAATGAAACTTGCAAAAGTAATCGGAACAGTTGTTGCGACAATAAAACATCCTTCAATAGAGGGCACAAAAATTCTCATGATCCAACCACTGGATGAAAATCAAAATGAAATTGGTGAACCACTTGCCGCCATTGATACGGTTCAGGCCGGCCCTGATGATCTTGTTTACTGGACTCTCTCAAGAGAATCAACGCTGGCACTTGATGAACCATTTGCACCAGTCGACGCATCAATCACCGGAATAGTGGATGATATCCATGTGGAAGATGTTGGCATTCACGACAAGGATAAAATTTTTAATCCACCAAAACCCGGAGAAAACAAGTGAAACTGTGCAGGGTAAAAGGCAACGTCACATCCACCATGAAACATAAAAGTTTCAAGGGACATAAATGTCTTATCTGCCAGCCAATTGATGAAAACGGCAATGATATTGGAGAACCGGTTCTTTCTTTTGACTCGGTCAGTGCAGGCGCTGGCGATGTTGTTTTGGTGCAGCAAGAGGGCAATTGTGCCAGACAACTTTTAGGAACACCGGATGATCCATTTCATTCAGTAATTATAGGCATTGTTGACCGTGTTGATATTATGGATAAAAAGATTTCGGAGGAATAAACGTGAACGATAAAAACGACGACAACCTTGACAAAATTGTTGAGCTGATCACAGAAAAAGTTTCCGAAAGACTCAAAGTGGAAAAAAATCAGGAAACCAGACAATATGGACTGACCACTATTTCCAAAAAAAGTTCAGTCGGACGTCTTTTCAACAATGGAGCAAGCAGGGTAAGCACCACATCCGGAGAAGTTGGAAAGATCTCAAAAGACATGGCCGCAATGATCGACCATACTCTTTTGAAACCTGAGGCCACAAAAGAACAGCTGAAAGTCCTTTGTGAGGAGGCAATCGAGTACAATTTTGCCACCTGTTGCGTAAACTCATCAAACATCCCGTACGTGGCAAAATTACTGCAGGGTTCAGATGTTCTGGCAATAGCTGTTATCGGATTTCCACTTGGAGCTGCCTCTACACAATCCAAGGTCTTTGAGACACAGGAAGCTGTAAAAAACGGTGCAAGAGAAATTGATATGGTAATCAACATAGGTGCCCTGAAATCCAAGGAATATCATGTCGTTTACGAGGATATCAAGGCAGTGGTTGATGCAGCACAACCACACAAGGTAAAGGTTATTCTGGAAACAGGAAATCTTTCACAGGACGAAAAAATAATCTCATGCGCCCTTTCTAAAACAGCAGGTGCAGCATTTGTAAAAACATCAACCGGCTTTGGAAAAGGCGGTGCAACCGCTGACGATATCTCGCTTATGAGACGTATTGTCGGCAGCGATATGGAGGTAAAGGCCTCCGGTGGAATAAGAACAAAGGCGGATGCAGAGGCCATGATCAAGGCTGGAGCTGACAGAATTGGTGCATCGGCCAGTATTGCAATTGTTACAGGAAAAAATAATTCGAAAAAAGGATATTAAGGGGGATAATATGTCTCAAAATTTTGAACTAAGAACTTTGACTTTTGTAGATTCGCTACAACCTCAGCTTGCGCAATTTATCGCCAAGGACAACAGGGTTTATGACCCTGCGGAATATGACGCCGCCTTGTTTTTGGAAATTGCTCCGGCAATGGAAATTCACTCAATGATAGACATTGCATTGAAGGCCACCAATGTGCGGCTCGGCTCTGTCGTAACCGAAAGGGTATTCGGTCTCATGCAGGTACAAGGTGAAAACCAGGGAGAGGTAAAGGAAGCTGCAAGAATAATTTTAAATGAAACCGGACTGGATGAAAATGATCGCGCTGAATGTAAAATCGTGACTAATAAAATCATCCGAAGCGTCGAGCAGGACCACGCCATCATGTTCACAGGAATGGCCAAGGGAAACATGGTTCTATCGGGTGACTCCGTTCTTATCATGGAAACAACTCCGGCAGCATATCTGGCAATCGCCTGCAATGAGGCCTTAAAGGCGGCCAATGTCAAACTCATCTCAATCAGACCATTTGGTGCGACCGGAAGACTTATTATGAGCGGGCTTGAATCGGAAATTGATTCAGCTTCAGAGGCGGCCAATGCCATACTTGACAAGCTGAACGAAGCACAAAAAAACAAAACAGGAACACAGCTAGGATAGATTGATGGGAAACAGAAAGAATTTTCTGATTAATGAGCTGGTAAAATATTGTGATCGAATGGATCGCAGGGAATTTGTTGCAAATCATGACGGAAATCTCTCCGTTCGCTACGATGATATGACTCTTCTGTGCACTCCAACCGCCGAGAGCAAGGCAAACATCAATCACGAAATGATTTTAATGCTCGATATGGACGGAAAAAAAATCGAGGGAATTGGAAAACCTTTTTCCGAGATCAAGCTGCATCTTTCCTGTTATCACGCAAGAGATGACATACAGGCCGTTGTTCATGCACATCCCCCGTTTGCGATGGCCCGAGGCTTGGTAAATCTCCCTCTGGAAATAAATATCCCCGAGGCCGTAGTCTCAATTGGAGAAACGGTTCCTGTCACTGATTTTGCCATGCCTGGAGATCCTGTAAATGACAAAATTATCTGCAACATGCTTTGCCAGCATAATATTTTCATGATGCCTGGTAACGGAATCATTGCAGTTGGTGACAATATCGAACAGGCCTGGCTCAGACTGGAACTCGCCGAACATCTGATGAAAATTGATTCTTATGCACGATCAATTGGAACTCCAATGGAACTTAATGAGAAAAACAGACAAGAACTTCTTGATAAAAGAAAGACGGCAGGGCTTGATCCAAGTACAAAAAAATCAAGTAAAACAAAAAAAGAGGAAACAAAATTTTCCCATGAAATAGAAAGTGATCCACTAAAGAAACTCATTGCCGAAGAAATCAAAAAAATTCTTGGAGAAAACTGATGCGCACCCCTGTGATTGCCGGAAATTGGAAAATGAACATGACTGTTGACCAGGCAATTGAACTGGTCAAAGGCATTCACTATGGATACAAAAATCCAGGACAGGTTGATGTTGTTGTCGCTCCCCCATCCACCTCCATTCATCCAGTGGCACAATACCTCAAGGATTCCCATATTTCAGTAGCTGCACAAAATATGCACTGGGAGGAAAGTGGTGCTTTCACCGGAGAAATTTCCGCCCCTTTTATCAAGGATGCCGGAGCAGATTACGTAATCATCGGCCATAGTGAAAGAAGACAATACTTCAAAGAAACCGACAAAACAGTAAATAAAAAAATGCATTCAGCAATAAAGCATGATCTCATTCCCATCATGTGCGTCGGTGAAACACTTGGTGAACGGGAAGACGGCCGGCTTCAGGATGTTATCCAACGCCAGGTTATGGACGGACTCGATGGAATTGAATCATTCGCTGCAACTGATATTATTATAGCTTATGAACCCGTCTGGGCTATTGGAACCGGAAAAACGGCCACGAGCGAACAGGCCGAAGAGGTTCATTCCTTTATTCGCAGTCTTTTACATAAAATTCACGACACAAAAAAAGCAAACGGCATTCGCATTTTATACGGCGGTTCCATGAATTCAAAAAACGCCGCCGAGCTTCTGGCCCTCCCGAATATTGACGGTGGTTTAATTGGTGGTGCCTCACTTGTGGCTTCGGATTTTATCGATATAATCAGATCATGATGCTTGTTGTTTTTTATTTTTTACTGGGATGGTAAAAGAAAAAGTTGAACCCTTGCCCTCGCACGATGTCACCCAAATTTGTCCTCCACTCATCTCCACCAACTCCCTGCTGACTTGAAGTCCCAAACCACTGCCAGACTCGAATTCAGTACCTGGAGTTGAATCATTATAATCTTCCATAAAAAGAACCTTGCACTTGTCTTCACTTATACCAACACCGATGTCTTCAACACTAACCACGATAAAATCATTCTCTCTGATCGCAGAAACGATGATTTTTGAATCCTTGAATGAAAATTTAATAGCATTGGACAGAATGTTTCTAAAAATCAATCCAATCATATCCCTGTCACATGAAACAAAATTATGATCACTGATATTTGTAACAATGGTTATTTTTTTATTCTCAGCGATCGGTCTGAATATTTCGACCGACTCCTTTAATACATCACTTAATCTTATATCCTCGGGAGAAAATTTTATCTTTCCTCTTTGAACAAATGACCAGTTAAACAGACTGTCAAGCATTGAGTTAATATTTCGAGCGGCTTTTTGAATATTGGAAGCAACCGTCTTTGCTTCCTTGCTTGCGCTTGAACAGTCACCGATTTTTTCCTCAAGTATGTCTGCATAACAAAGTACAATGCCAAGAGGTCCCTTCAGGTCATGGGATATTACCGAAAACATCTTGTCCTTGGCAGCATTTAATTTTGTCAGTTTTATATTTAATTTTTTAATCGATAAAAAAAGTGGCTTGATAAGAAACACTCCAAAAAACGTTACCACTGATATCAAAAGACCAATGGATTCCTGAAAAACATCAAGACGGATTGCCGCAGCGGATTCATTTAAAATCGCATAAAGTGGAATCAACCGTCTGATTGCCATACCAAAAATCGCAATGGAAATCAGTCCCCATGACCATTTATAGCCTGTTACATTTATCAGCCTAAAGGCAAAATAAGCCGTTAAAATCTGGATAGTGACAGCCGATACAAGAATTACAATTAATAATTTATACTCATACATCGAATTATACCCAGTTTATTCAAGACAAAATACACCACTTTTTATACATCACTCATCGGAAGAAATCTAAAATATCCAGTGAAGTACTTTTTTCCTCATTAAAAAAATATACGTGATATAAGTGCTCAAATGAATCTGCCAATTATCCATGGCAGTGAATCACCAATCAATAAGTTACGACTTATAAACACCATTCCCTCCGAAAAAATAATATCGCTTTCAACTTCATGAAACTAAAGGGAATGTACTCTATTGTCTTCTCAAAAATTCATGCAGAATCAAACACGGGTTAAAATAGGGTATTGGAATAATCCGGACTGTTTTAAAGTTTGAAGTGAATAATTCCGATTGATT
>JAGLPP010000197.1 GCA_023137315.1 Bacteriovoracaceae bacterium | reverse complement strand
TAAGAACGTTTTGTGGTAACAGCGTCGAAAAAATCTCCAAGAGCGGTAATTCGGGCAAAAACGTGTATGTCTTTTCCTTTTACTTTTCCAGGGTATCCGGTTCCATTATAGTTTTCATGATGTTCAGAAATAACCCTCTTGATTACTTCAATGTCAAGATTTCCAAAATTCTTTACATGCTGTTCTACAAGTTTCTTTCCTTCTTCAGGATGAGTTTTGATGATGTTAAAATCCTCATCAGAGAGCTTGCCTGAATTGTTAATTATCTCGGTGGGGATGTTAATCTTGCCAAGATCATGAAGGAGTCCTCCCATTCCGGCAAGAATAAGTTCTTGTTTGGTGGCATTGGGCTTCATGGTTTTAAAAATTGAAATATTGTACATTGAAACATTGATGGAGTGGTCATAGGTATAAAAGTCATGAAAACTCAAGTTGGCAATGAGTTCTTGAATCTCGTTGATTGAATAATCCTGAACAACTTCCACCATTGTTTCAACCGATTCACGACATCCTTCAATCGCTTCACCCAAAACCTCAGTTTGAAAAATCTTGTCTTCACTGAAAATAGTATCGAGGTAGTGAATTGCTGACTCTTTGATTACTTCTGTTTTTTTTGTATCAGGCACCCTTGAATTTTTAACCAGACTTTTAAGATAAAGATCCCGTTGTTCTTCCAAAACATAGAGTTGATGATATTTTTGTCTGAAATGATTAATATCCTCTTTCTCTGGAACGCCTCCTTTTGGAAAGATCCTCACAAAATGATCACGATTAGCTGCGCTTGAAGAATTTATATATAGATCATGCAGTATCGGTTCACCGACTGTGACAAATTCAAAAGAAATTGAGAAAAAACTGCGTTTATTGATCTTCGACATAACACCTCATCAATTGTCTTTTCGGTAAAATGAGATCAATTTAAAAGAAAAATTTCTGAAAAAAAATATGGGCCCTAAATGGGCCCATATTCGTATACTGGTAGCCGAGTTTTTTGTTCAAGTTTAGAAAGGAATGTCATCAGCTGTAAAATTGGCATCCGTGGAAATCTTATAATCCTGATCTAAAAGATTTTCCTGATTTTGAGGATTGTTATTGTTTTGATTCTGATTCTGATTCATTTGTTGTTCGTCCATTGGTCTTTGATTACTCTGACCCTGCTGTGGACGATCTCCTAAAAACTGGACGTTAGTAGCATTGATTTCTGTTGAATAACGCTTTTGACCGTTTTGATCATCCCAGGAACGGGTTTGAAGTTTGCCTTCGAGAAATACCTGTCTGCCCTTAAAAAGGTACTGATTGCAAAGTTCTCCCATCTTTCCCCAAACAACAATACGATGCCATTCGGTTTTTTCCTGCTTTTGACCGTTTTTGTCGGTCCACGCTTCAGATGTTGCTACTGAAAAATTACATACTGCTGCACCGGAGGGGGTGTAACGAAGTTCAGGATCTTTACCTAATCTTCCAAGAATAATTACTTTGTTCATACTCATAAATATACTCCTTTTAGTCTTGAGGCACGATATTACGAACGATGCCATTTTAAAAGTTCTTTTTAATACATTTTACTCAAGTATTTGATTGCACAGACATACAAAAAACAAAAAAAATTAACTCATTGAAATTCAACAACTCAAAAATACAAGGCGAAAATATTGACATGATGAAGAATATTAAATGCAAACAAAATCAATTGAGATATATAGAGGCATCATCCGGAGATATTTCAGGAATAACTGGTGTGTCTTCAAAATCTTTTTGCTTTATTTCAGGTTCAATTTCAACTTCTTCTTTTGGTTTCTTGGTATCCCAAAAATTTGTCACGAGTTTGCGTGCCATTTTTACATCTTTTTGATACCAGGAGGCATCAAACCCGCAATGAGGACACGGAATTTCCTTTCGATAGACAAGTCTTACACAAAGTTCAAAACCGGCCCAGACAACAAAGAATATCCATAATGATTTAAGTTCCATGAGTGGAAATAGAATGAGAACAAAAAAAACAGAGGTCATTAAAATCTGAAGATAGTTTTTAGCTGATAGCTTGTAGGTGGATGTTAGTGCCCTCTCGGTCCTGCATAGCGGACAATAAAAACTTAGTGTGGATTTTTTATGTTTGAAGACTCTGTATTCAAGCGGATTTTGATCCATTTTTAACCTCTGTTCTCATTATACAGAAATGCTTCGTATAAATTCCAGACTATAAGTTTTTCCCTTTCAAATTACTTTTTGAAAGACCTCTGGAGCCCAAACGAGATCCAGAGGTTAAGACATGCAATAGGACAGGCCAAATGAAAAAAAAAACAAGGAGAGTGTGTCGAAATAACTTTTAACGTACCGCATTCACCGCATCGACGTGTACGGTGAAATATACTGTTTTGTTTTTCAAGATAAGTGCCATAAAATATAAATATAAAAATCCAGTATTTTTAACTGTTTAAAAAAGATTTCCAAAAAAGAAAAAACTTAATTTGACGCTATAAAATGACCCTAGTATCATCGAGACACCGTTTTAGTCAGGTATTTGGCCACCAGCATGAACAGATTACTTACATATAAGGACAGCAGGGGACAATTAAGCGTGTTCCTTGGAATGTCACTTTTAATCCTAATGACGATGATCGCATTTATTATCAATGTGGGTCTTTTCGTAAAGGCCAAGATCAATCTTCAAAATGCAGTGGATTCCGCAGCTTGGACAGGAGCGGCAGTTCAGGCCAAACAGCTAACCAATATAGCTTATCTGAATTGGGAAATAAGAAATGTTTATAAGGAGTGGATGTTTAAGTACTACGTCTTGGGACAACTTTCACTTAATAAAACGCGGCTTACACCGGGATATGGAACCTCCCCCTTGCAGTCTGCCGGAGATTATATGAGCTTCAGGCTCGACCCAATGTTCGATATTGGACATAAAGGGTATAACGCAGATTCATACGATCGCTATAATCTTCCATCCATATGCATCCACTTTGGAAAAAGTGGTAATGAGTTTAATATCTGTGAAGTCTATGATGTTCCTGGCCTTCCTCGATTTGATGCCATTGAAATTCCTGGCATTAGTGAACATCAGGAAGTTTTCCTGGATAGTATTGTTGAAACAAAATCAAAAAACTGTTCATACCGATCAGAGTTGAATTTTTCCGTTGCCATGGTTTGGGCCTTTGGAACAGGAAAATTGATTTTTCATGGTGCTCCTGAAATAGCTTCCAACCGCCCCGGAGCATGGCCTAAGGCATTTGAGCTTGCCATACGGATGAGAAATCTGGAAATGTTTGTCAATCGTCCTGCTATTGACGGAGGTATATGTCGGGAAGCAAACTGTCAGGAAAAAGTTGATAACCTCGATAATCAATACGTGGAACTACCAATCAACGAGAGACCAATCAAGGCTTTTTGGTCAGCCTATAGAAATCTTAACAAGGAAATGCAGCCCAACTTTATTCTTCACGAAATCCCTCCAACTCCATATTTTGCTTCAGAAAACACACTTTCGAGTTATCTCATTCCATCGGATGCAACCGTTGCAGGTAAAAGTGTCTTGGAAAAACAATATCTTGATCTTCAAATTATGCCGATTAATTTGGTTACTTTCTTTACCTCATTTGTAACCACAATGAGTAGCTACGATGAAATAAAGACGGAAGCTGCATGTTCAGGTTCCAGAACAGGTCTTCCGGTTCCAGGATATATTATGGGATTTGTAAAAAATCCGGATGTCTTAACATATTATGCAGTCAAGGGTGAAACCAAATTCATAGGATTATTCTATCCGTTCAAGGACAGAGAGGGTATCACAATAAAAGCATACGCTGCGGCAAAACCTTTCGGGGGAAGAATCGGCCCTCGAATTTTCAATATTCAAAACAAAACACAAATAATATCGAGAAAAAATACCAGGCAATATCGCTCCCTCCCATATGTTGTTGGGCTTCAGGTTCCAGGTGGAATGACATTCAAGCCGGGACTTCCAATTCCACTAACCAAAACCGGAGGTGGAAAATTCTGGGTTGGAAGTGATTCTGATGTTTTAGGCGGTGTTCCGGATTCCGGCCATGATGTGGTTTTTGCCGTTCCAAATCTTCTTTATGATTTTGAAGATAATTCGTCTGAACTTGGACCGGAGCAGACCAAATGGAGTAATCCAAGAACCGGAAATCAGGATACAATTCAAATTGCAACACCAGCAACTGACTTTAATGACCGTAATAACATTTTTGAGGCGGCCGGACTTTTTAACAAGGATCAATTTCGATATTTTTCGTCCAATCTTCAACCACCTGGGAGTACGACAACAATTGATTCCAATACAATTAACGATGCTATTTTGAAATCAAGAAGGCCTACGAGATATGAGGCCATGAATTATCTCATCCCAACCTGTTATAAGAATGATGTTCAGGCAGTTGACTCTGTTCCTGTAATTGCCGGGAGTTGTGAGGATGATGTCGCAACAAAATACACTCTTTTTGCTCCGTTTTACGGAAATGAAGCACTTCATAAAACAGTGTCAGACATTCTTGGGTCTGTAGGTGATTTTACCAACAAGAATGATCATGCGATTACAACCTTCATTGATGCACTCAAGGATGTTTCTCTTCAAGTTGAAAATTTGCCAACCAAGGATCCGGCTGGAAATATAGCTGCGGCCAGATCAATATGGGACAGCAGTTTGGATTGTACGCTATCCATTGCCGGTAAATTCAATCAATTTCTCAGGGGAACAAGTGAGCGATGCGGTATAGTTCCACTTGGTCTTGCCATGGAACAATATTGGAGTGAATTGGGGAATGCCGATAATGATCAAAATTTCAGTAAATACTATACTCCTGATTATGTTCCTCCACTAAATAAACATTCTCCCCCTTCTGGAAGTCTTAATGTGGAAATGCATACAGGCTATATTCCCGGTCCCAGGCAGGGGGCCTCCGCAGATGGGGAGATAGGTCAATCGAACCAACTTACAAGAAATAAAAAGGAAGTCTATGGAAGGCGAAATTATTATTCAACGAAATTGATCTCCATGAGGTCATTGCTGAAAAACTCCGATCAACCATACCCATCTTATGGAAAAAAGGCATTTTATCAGGAAGATGTTAATATTGGTAATGCGCTTACGGATGTCTATTTATCCTTGGAGCCTGATTTTTATAATGCTATCTCAGGCGGTGATCTTGTTGAATTTGGAGAGTTAACCCATTGATCATATTTGCGGTACAATTTATCTACCAAAGGCCCTTGTAAATTTTTATTATTTTCATATATAATCAACTTAATCTTTAAAAAAAATAATATTATGGATAACTTGAAAAAAGGATGGAAATCGTGGCAAAGAAAAAGGCAACCAAGAAAAAGGTCGTAAAAAAGAAAAAAGTGACCAAGAAAAAGGTCGCTAAAAAGAAAGTGGCAAAGAAGAAGGTCGCTAAAAAGAAAGTGGCAAAGAAGAAGGTCGCTAAAAAGAAAGTGACAAAGAAAAAGG
>JAGLPP010000196.1 GCA_023137315.1 Bacteriovoracaceae bacterium | reverse complement strand
GGTACATTCTTGGTATTTAGGTAACACTTCCATATCCTTCCTGTTCCACACCCTATCTCCAGCACTTTAACATCCACATCTCTTAAGCAATCTACATAATGTTCAATATCACAATTATTAGATTTGGTGCCTTCTGAATATTCATACTGGTATGCAAATATTTTGTTATTATATCTTGGATTTGAGTTATTCATTAAACACTCCCAACAACTGTTCAAGTGATTTCATTTCTGATTTTTTGCCCACGTGAATCGCTTCCATCCCAATCTTTTTTGCAGGATGAATATCATTTTCTAGCCCATCACCAATCATTAAGCACTCATTGCTTTTTACATTAAATTTATCTACTGCCAGTTGAAATATTTCAAAACTAGGTTTCCTGCATTTTGCTCCGTGACTAAAAATATATTTATCAATATAGTCATCCAGGCCAGTGCTTTTGAAATGATCAATATTTACTTCATCCACTTGTGGACTATTGGAAATAACTCCTATTTTCACTCCCAACTCTTTGAAATAGATAAGGACTTCTTTGGCCCCTGGTAGAACAACGAGATGATTTTTATACCCAACATCACAAAGCTTTAATATCTCAAGTGATTTTTCCTTTGTCAGTGTTAGTTCTTTATTCTCTAAAAACGAACTCAAAAAATCATAGGGGTTAAATTCATCAACTCTTTTACTTCTTTGAGGCATAACACTTAACCATTTCTCAACAAAACCTTCCCAAACAATATCTTGAGATATTTGTTGATTAGAAATAAAACTAAGATATTTTGCTATGGCCTCTGCTCCCATCCAATCCTTATTGCTGTCGGAGATACCTTGATGAAAATCTAATAGTGTGTTTCCCATATCAAAAAACACTGCTTTTATAGTGCGATCTTTATATTTCACGTCATCCCCCAGTTTGATTATCATTTTACCCTCTGTTGGAAATTTTGTAACTGTAAATAAAAAGCTTAGTACTTTCTCTGAGCAACGCGCTTAAAAGGTATCACGTGCGAATGGCACACAAATGACATTTCCATAAAAAAGGCCTCCATATTTCAGGAGGCCTTTTTTGTTTCTTTTTTTCAACACAAGATGAATTACTAAATATTCTCTTTTAACATTTCAATTATTCTATTCTTTTTGATCTTTTCAAGACTATTTCCAGTATCAACACCTTCTGCAACCTGTAACATATTATATGTTTTAGGAGAAAATTTGAAACCATTAATTGTGTTGCTTGCACTAAATCCATCCTTCTCAAGCAGGAATTCAACCAATTCAACATTGAGTTTTCTTATGGCCATGGATAGAATTGTCTCTGTCAAAACAGTTGACCTGTCTCCAAAAATCCCTGTCATATATCTAAAACTTCTTTCTCTGATTACATGATCTTTTACAATTTTATACTCTACCCCTTCAGAAACACTGGAATCATTATACGCAAGCCTGATTTTTTCAATGTCACTTGATTCTAAAAGTTTGTCTGAGATGTTTTTTATAAAATCATCTGAAGAATAAGGATGAAAAAACCTTCTTGGACTTGCATAACTAACAGAAAAATTTACGGCCATGGAATCTATTATTGTTTTAAAAACCTCATTAAATTTTATATAAAGCAGTTCATTTTCACTTTCTGAAAATAAAAGGGCCACTACATCAGCAACCAAATCACTATTATCAGCAAGACCGGTAAAACGCACAATCTTGTAGATTGCTTCATGAACATAAAGAGCGGCAAGGTCTGTATTTGTCTCAAAATTCTTAACCACCTTGGTATAAATATCAATGGTATCTTTCTGCACGTGCAGCTTTTCCAGATGATAGAATTTCATGAAACCAATAGTAATATTCACTTTGGAAGAATCATAATAGATTGCTGCCGTCTCATAATCAGGAAGGGTTTTTGTTCCAGGACAAAACTCCTCTTCTGGAAGAGATCTTGGATTAAAGTCATTCCTTGTTGGCAGTCTTTTACTTCTTGCACTACTCAATTCTGAATCAATTTTTTTAATAACAGTATCAAGGACCATTTTAAATGGTTTTGCCAATTCTGAATTAAACTGTGCAAACCGTTCAATTGCCTTACGAGCCTGCCGTTTCGCTGTTTCCCTGTTGTTGCGATTAATATCAAGATAATGGACTCTATCCTCTATCAGAACTCCATCATTTTCCCCACTCCACAAATCATAGCTGACGGATCTTGTAATTTTTGCATTCTCCCTGCAGACAATTGCTCCTCCGCCATTTCCAACTTCATGGCCGG
>JAGLPP010000195.1 GCA_023137315.1 Bacteriovoracaceae bacterium | reverse complement strand
ATAGACACTGTTTTTCCTCCTTATCTATTACTTGCCGTCTTTCAATGTTTTAACAAACGCTTATTCCATCCTGCATTGCATCAAAGACACTCTGAAGGAATTGTTCATTTGTCCTCAGCACAGCTTCTGCTTTTTCGCGATTAACGAGATAGCTAACCTTTTCCTTATAAAGGTTCGGTAATGGGACGGTCTTCCCATAGGAGTTGGAGAACAATGCCGATCAGGATTGATACCATGAATTGGGAAAGGTGGATTGACCAGATATAGTAAAACTTCGTTCCGGTAAATAGTTTCGCAATAGAAAAATTCTTGATTCCAAATAGCGTTTTTTTCCCCTGACGGCCTGATTCCAATATGCTTATCTCATGGTCTTCGCTGCTATCGGTCACCTCATGCGTAATTTTCGCAATGGCCAGGGAATTTGGTAAACGCGAATGCTCCATTCCCGTGCTTTTAATATCTTTGATTCCGGAGACGTTCTTTGTGTCGAACAATTTAGGATTGTCAGATGTCAGAAAACCAGAGTTTTCAAGCATCGGTTTTGCCTGGAATTGCAAGACATAAAATCCCTGGACAAAGGATATCAGCATGGCAAACAGCACTAAAACAGCGGCCCTTTTTAGAACCGCCGCTTCTCGTACCCTGACCAGTTTATTTCTTATGTCCGTGAATACATACAAATAGATCAGAACAAAAAAGACCGAGTTGACAACAAATATTTTTCCTGCCTCCGCTATCACTGTCGACTTCCAGAGTGCTTCCGTGCTCCAGAAAATCGACCATCCTATCATTATTCCAAGAAACAACCTCGGGACCAGCAACTTAAAGAGGTTTATTCGGGTAATCGCATAGTGCACAATAAGCACTGCCAGCATCATGATTGGAATCCCTATGCTGCTTACACCTACTAACTGTTTTAACTGTCCCGGAACATCGGGCAGGGTAAGACAAAAATCACCGAAAGGTATGAGTAACAGTAAGATCGGCAACAAATAGATAACCGCTGGATGCAGTAATGTCCGAAACGCGCTGTAAATGGAGTAATTTCGCAAGAAGAAGGTAGCTGACTGGTTCCTCAGGTTCACATCTTTTTTTGTAAATAATTCTGACCTGTCACGGCTGGAAGCGCCGATACGGGTTTTAAACAAAACCAGTTCTGCTTCTTCTTCTGGTGATAGGAAAATGCTGTTACGAGATGCAAACACATCCCTATAGGATTCAAGAAAACAAACATTCAGCCATTCCTTCTCAGCTTTTCTGAACTTGAGCGGCAGTTTCGGCTTTTTTGTTTCCTGCTGATGGTCTTTCAAGTGATATAGTTCCAAGAGGTAGGTATTTTTTCTCGTCAGGGCGTCAAGTACCTTATTGTCCTGGAGCACAGGCTGGAGATGAAAGAAGTTTTTGTCCTCAAAGGTGTTGGTGAATTCAAGCTCAAATAGAAAATCGAGCAAAATTTTTCTGAAATTAATCTTATTTGTGGTGAGGATTTCCTTGTTAAGCCGCCATTCTTCCTCGTCGGTTTCTTCGCCATCTTTTTTTTTATAGGAAAATTTAATTTTAAGCCCGTCATTAATGATTTTGAAATTCTTCTTTTTGCCTTTTTCCTTGAACAGGTTGTCTTCCACAAACTTATAGTCATCACCAATGTTGATTCCGTGATGTTTGCAGAAGACCCCGCTCGATAATAATTGTGGGTCGATATGAAGGCGCTGGTCACGAGGAATATCACGATGATTTAAAAGCTCTTTGACATCTTTGTTTAAAGGCCATATAGGCATTTTCCAGTAATTTTCAATCTGTGAGGAGAGCTTTTTCTGGTTGAGTTCGTCTTTGGCAACATAAAAATAAAAGCTTGGATGGATTTGTCCCAGCACAATAAAAGATAAGGATATCCAATCGTTGCCAAAATAGATAGATAAGGGGTATAGTTTTGTCCCATCTTTTTTTTGGACAAAGTAACCTAAATATTCGTAAAAAGGTTGCTTTACTTCGGAAGATGTAAATTTTTTTCTTTTGAAAAAGTGATTAAGTTTTTTCATTTTGTTTGGATGAAGTGGAAGTTGTGGATGGAGCACCTTTTTGTCCGTTTTTTTTTGCGGTATCGGTCTCCTTTAATTCGCTTTTGTTACTCTTATTTTGTGAATTCAACATAGGTAATATGATGTTCATAGGTGTTTGCCTTTTGTGGGCTGTCGACCATCATATCTTTTTCATCATGAAGATATATGTTATGCTTGCCTTTGCGGCTGAAATA
>JAGLPP010000194.1 GCA_023137315.1 Bacteriovoracaceae bacterium | reverse complement strand
CTTGTCCAACTTTCTCTTCTTATCACCACATAAAACCGATATCCCCTCACCTTTTTTAACCTCTCCTACACGTACAAAATCCATTTTATTCTTGAATTTTCCCTCATGCTCCCTCGAAACGGTAAAGAGAATTTCATACTCACCGAGAGTGCCAAACAAAAAGAGCTCTTTTGGAATCTCAATTAATTGAGAAAGCTTCACATCCTGCTCCTCAACCAAATCCAAATTCATGTCTACAAGAAATTCACATTCAGGATTATTCTCCGTTAACACAAATAATGAATTAAAAAGCCCATCACTTGTATCTATGGAAGAACTTGCGAACTTTGAGATCAATTTTGCTTCTTCGTTTCTAATCATAAACTTTGGCGAGGCAGAATTTAAGGTGTCCTCTGTCTTTGGCAACTTCCCTTCTGCAAGAAGGTGTTGGATCAATCCCATTCTGTTTCCAGCACCAAACCTGCCAGTTGAGAAGATAAGATCCCCCTCTTTCGCTCCAGATCTAAAAACAGCACGATCAACTTTCCCAAAACAAACGCCTGTATACTTCCAATCATCTCCTCTGGAGGTATCTCCACCCAGAAGATATACGCCTGTCCTTTCCAATACGTCGTTAATTCCCGTCAAAAAGGTCTTGATATATTCGTCGCCCCACTCTTTTGAAAGTGTAATTGAATGCATATAACTTTCAGGAATCGCACCTGTGGCAAGAAGATCACTTATAGTGGCGACGGCAAGATTATGGCCCAATACCCTTGGGTTAAAATCTGAAAACCGATCTTCATCAAAGCTGTAATCATCTATATTGAATGCATGCTCACCTGCATCAAGCTTTATCACTTCTGAATCCGATTGATTAATAGAGTTTCTCTGTTTTGGATGACGCTTAAACAACTTCGAAATTTCCAGGATGAACTCTTTTTCTTTCATTTTATTATCCTTAGATAACGCTCTCGCAATCTTATCTTACACGGCAGCATTCCCTTGGGATCACCGTCATACTCTACATCGGGTGCCACTTCATTTTTTAAACACTCAAACTCTTTTAAAAAACGAAAACCATTTTTTCTGTTTTTATGAAATGTTCCAAGATAAATTGAAGGAATATATCTCATCATTGAAAAGGGCCCCATATTTTGCACCGAAAACAAATACATCCTGCCATCATCCGGAGTAATATCCTCGTCAATTTTAATACCTGAAGCAATTAGAGGATTCTTACCTATTGTTATATTTAAACACCGTGTGAGAGTCTCCTTTGAACCATCTATCTCACATTTAAAATCAGACAGTGTTGACGTAAACACCGCTTTCAACATTGAAACAAGAGTTCCAATAAAGTCCCCCAGATATTTTCGAAGCCCCGAATTGCTGGCGCTTGCAATTTTAGCACCCATTCCCAAATTGACAGAGCATAAAAACCAGGCGACCTTGCCATCATGCTCCACCTCGCCAATATCTGTAAATTTTGTACTATTTTCAGCAATCAATCTAACTGCATCACTCATGGCCAGGGGAATCCCGTGAAATTTACAAATGTCCGGGCTCGTTCCCGTATATAAAATACCAAACGATGGCGTGTTGCATTTATCTTCTTTTGCCTTGCATACTCCCTGTAAGACCTCGTTGATTGTACCGTCTCCTCCAACTGCGACGACAGCATCAAACTCACCGCTTTTTGCCCTTTCATA
>JAGLPP010000193.1 GCA_023137315.1 Bacteriovoracaceae bacterium | reverse complement strand
AATTCCGGCCTTTTTTTGTAATTAATGACGATTCATTGCCTTCATGAACTCGTCGTTGCCATCAATATCCATGTCCTTGAGATTAACGTGTTTTATGTTTATGTCTGATATATTGACATTTTTTATTCTCACGTTTTTCAAAATAACATCCTTCATTGAACAGTCGGAAAAATTGGATTTTGTGAACGTCACTTCAGCAAAAACAATTCCACTCAGTGAACAATCGGAAAACATGCTGGCATCCATTTCGGTGTCCGACCACACACAACCATTAAAGCTGTTATCAATGATTCGAGCTTCAGCTTTAAGACTCATACCCTTGATGCTTGCGCCGTTAAAACTTGAATCACTGATCATTGACTTGCCTGTAATCCTGAATCTTGATATTTTAGTGCCATTAAAACTTGAATCCAACATCTGCCCCTCTTCCATAAAAAATTCATCCACGGAGCTTCCGTTAATCTTGCAATCGGTAAAGTCACTTCCGATCAGCTTCATATTTTTTACAGAAGCTGCGCTAATGGAATTCTCTGTAAAATTTGAATTAAAAAGTTCAAGACCCGAAATATTGGAAAGCCTGATTGAATTGTCTTCAAAAGAAAAATTATCACCGGATGGGGACTCAAATTTGGACATGCGAACCTTGTTGTCATTATCATCATCCTTACCACTTATTTTTCCAAAACGTCCGACAATATCCTCGGTAATGGTTTTTCCGATTTTTTGAATTTCTTCAACCGTTTTACTCTTTTTATTTTTTTCACCGGAAAGCGCATCAATTAGTTCAATCATCTGCTCTTCATTTATCTTCCCTTCATTTTTCATTTGGATAATTTTTCCAATTTCTTCTTTGTTGTTAGTCATTTGTCTCCCCTTTTCTTGTAAGTTTATTTTTTAGTGCCATATAATCAATCTTCCCTTCCTCAAAAGATGAAAGCATATCCATGACATTTTCTGTTTCAAGGCCCAGTTTTCTTTTTAAGGCCAAAAGTTTCGTCTTTACCGTTGGATAGCTGATACCCAACACTTTCTCCATGTCTCTTATTCTGCCCTCGGTCAAAATAAAAATGCGAAGAAAATGAATTTCTTCGAGATCAAGAACCGAAAATTCGTTGGACGCAAAATTACCCTCAATCTTGATTCCACAAGACTCACATCCCAAAACTTTTGGAACCAGTTCCTTTCGACAGGATGGACATTTTATATTTAAACTAATTTTATTCACAGAGACACCATCCTTTTCTTAATATTTTTAATTCTTTTACTAAAAATAGCTTAATTTATTTAATTGTCAATTAACTTTCTTAAGGTTTTTACAGTTTTATTACTATTACATGCATTAACTCGGTGCGCTTGCGTTCCAATCATGCTTTTGCTACGAGTCACATTATGAAAATAAAAAGACTTTTTGCATTAATACTCATTCTTTTTACATCTAGCAGCTTCTGTATTTCTTCAAGGGCACAACAACAAAACGCAACCATGATATATTCCCATACTGCAAAAACATTCGTTTCGTTTGAGGCGATGATCAGGAATCTGGCAGACAAGGAATTTATCGTCTTGGGTGAAAACCACGATAATGCCGCTCATCATGACATGCAAAAGAAAATCATGGATGCCGTTGCCGTTTACGGGCCAATTTCCGTAGGCCTTGAATTTATCTCCTGGGATAATCAGGAACACCTTAATCATTTTATTCTTGGAGATATTACTGAAGAGGATTTTCTAAAGAAGGTCAAATGGGGCGATGGTTTTCCTTTTGATTTTTACAGGCCATTAATATTTGCGGCCACACAGTCAGGAGGCCATGCCTTTGGTATCAACGCCCCAAACTGGATTGTAAAGAAAGTTGCAAGAGGTGGACTTGATTCACTTACTAATGACGAACTTACATACATTCCCACAAATTTTGAAATTGGAAGTGATCTATATTTCAAAAGATTCAAGAAAGTCATGAGTAATATCGGAGGCGGAATGCCTCAATTTCAAATAAAAAGAATGTTTGCGGCCCACTCGATCTGGGATGACTCCATGGCATTCCACTCCATACTCAACATGCAGCATTCGTATGCGCCGTTTTTTATAATAGTGGGAAACTTTCATGCTAGCTATAAGCTCGGCCTTACTGCAAGACTCGACAAGAGACTCCACGGTTCAGAAAAAATCTCCACCATAGTACATGTGGATGCCAGCAATCTGAACAGTCATGATGAATTACTCAAGGTTGTTGAAAAACACAAGGACTATGGCGAACTGGCTGATTTCACCATCTTCACTTTTTAATCTAAATTCGAAATTAAAAAATTTTACTGACGCAGAAATTCAAAGTTTCTCCGATTTTTTTATCTGAGTTGGGAGAAACGAGAAGTTCAAGAAAGTAGATTTTTTTACGAGGAAGCATACATATTCGTATGTGACCGAAGTTAAAAAATTTTACTGACGCAGAAATTCGAAGTTTCTCCTAACTCAGATAAATTTTCTGCGAAGACAGCCGGTAAGATAATCCAAAATACTGACCGTAAAAATCACAATAATCATCATCGTCGCAACTTCACGATAGAGATAACCATTTATCTTATCAAACATTAAAAATCCAATTCCACCGGCACCACAAAAACCCAGTATCGTGGCACTTCGTACGTTTGTTTCAAAACGTAAAAGCCCATAGCTGATAAAACTCGGCATGATTTGCGGAATAATGGCGTAACCCAATGTATGCAGTACACCCGCCCCTGTCGCCTGTACTCCCTCAATAGGGCCATGATCCACGGCCTCTATAGACTCGCTGAAAACTTTTCCAAGGATTCCGAATGTATGTATCCAAAGGGCCAAAACCCCCGCAAATGGGCCTAAACCAATTATTGCAACAAAGATTAGTGCCATGACAAACTCGTTAAAACCACGACAAATGTCCAGGAATCTGCGCACCACAAACTGACCAAACCAACGAATCGCGCGATGAGAGCGATTCTCCCCCGGAACAATGATTAAAAGAGTGTTTTTAGCGGCCAGAAAAGCCGCTGGGAGTGCTGTTAAAAAGGCAAGCAGGCTTCCCCATATTGCAATGGAAATCGTCTCAACCAGGGCCGAAAGATATTCCATGACTTTTCCTGGATCGCTTTCAGGAGGAAAATACCCCCCCTTTTTGTCCTTGAGAATGTCCTTATATTCATCTTGTTCAAACTCACGCCACTGCTCAACACTTTTCTTCTTATAAAGTTTTTCAGCAAGCTCCTCAATCATAACCTCCTGCTCTTCCCATGATGGAGCGCCCTCAATATCACGATACCTGTCACGAATTCTAACTCTGGCCTCTTCCCTGGACATAAGTTCGGGATATAGTTTCGCCTGTCTAAGAGCATCTTCCCTGTCTTCATCGTCAAGCTTTTTTCCAAAGATGTAGCTGATGGCGTTGTCCCTCTTTGTGAACAATTTAAACAAATCCACTTCTGTCTGCCTGTAGCTTGCGGCAAAAACGGCAATCGTCAACGCGGCAATCAAATATTTAAAAATGACTTTTATTCTTCTTGTTTTCGGCCTTACGTCTTCAAGCTTCATTTTTTTCTCGAAAGTTTCTTTTTAAGGGAAATCATATAACGGATAATATCGTACTCCGAATCCTTTACATCAGTAAAACCTCCGTTACCAAGAATCTTTTTGACCTTGTATGGGAGATTCAACATTGCTTTTTTAAATGACATCTTCATGCTACTCGGCAACTTCCTTCTCGCAGCAATAACAGCTCCTGGAATAATATCCGACTTCCACAAAATTTTCATCTCACCTTTTTTTATAATTCCCCTTTTAATCATTTTCTCAAGATCCACGTCGTTGGTCGCAGCAACATCAATCGAACGATTTTTTACTGACAGTATGGATGACTTATGATGGCCGGAAAATTTGATCTGCTTGAAAAACCTTGAAGGGATGATTGGAGGTTTTGACCTGTAAAAACGGATATTGGGAACAAGATATCCCGAAGTTGAATTTGGCCCGGTGAAGGCAAAAGTCCTTCCTTGAGCGTCCTTTATGGAATTTATTCCACTATCAGATCTTGTTATGATCAATCCATGATAACCGGAATATCCGTTAATATTCACCTCTTTGACCAGCACCCTGGCATCCGCCTTTTTCGCCGCTTCGACATAACTTTTTGGCCCAAGATAGGCAAAATCGATATGACCATGCTCCATCGCCGTTATTATCCCGGCATAATCCGAAGCTGTGGAATAGACCACTGGAACTCCAAGTTTTTGCGAAAGATAATCAAACATTGGAGCAAATCTCTCCTTGACGTTGGCACCACTACCCTCGAAAGGAATAAGGCCAAAACGAATCTTGGCCGGCCACTCCTTCGGTGCTGCATGAGCTATAACCGACAATAAAAAAAGAATGGGAACAAACTGCAAAAATTTCATTCCTCTCCACCCTTGTATATTTCCCCGAGCGTTTCATTATCAAGATTTTCAGGCGGCCCATCATAAACAATCCTGCCGTCATTCATTCCAACAATTCTTGTGGCGTACTTTTTGGCAAATTCATATTGGTGAAGATTAACAATGACCGGAATACCCTTTTCCATGTTGATTTTTTTAATGATCCCCATCACTACATCGGAACTTTTCGGATCAAGACTTGCGATCGGTTCATCGGCAAGAATCATATCCGGCCCCTGTGCCATGGCCCTTGCAAT
>JAGLPP010000192.1 GCA_023137315.1 Bacteriovoracaceae bacterium | reverse complement strand
GTGTCGATATGAATTATTTCAATACACTTATCAAGGAAGATACCATCTTGAATCTAAAATCAGACTGGCTTGAACATATGCGCTGTCCTCTATAGGTCCACCAGGCAATAAAGGTGGCTTAGATGGCACCTTTTGTATTACTAATTTTTATTCCAGGGAAACAAATCAAAATTTAATTGAAACACATCTTCAGTGGGAGCATCCTTTACGAGGGACTCTATCTCGTTTAAAAAACTTAAAAACTTTTCTTGAATTTTATTTTTAGTCTTTATGTCGGATGAAAAAGTTACAGAGAAGTTGTACGGGAGGTCACCGGTAATATTTTGAAGTTTGTTAATACTTAAAAGCCGAAGCAAATTCTGATGAGTGGTGCAAATGGGAGATGTTTTTGAAAGATGAATGTTCCTGGTTAGAATTTGATACCCATTGTCTTTTGGCACAATAATTTTCAAGGACCCAAGCTTTTCAAGGGCCACTATCAATTTCTCCTTGGAAATTCCAAGATCCCTTACAAGAAGAGATGGATTTTCATTATATTTTTTTATTGAAAGACAAATATGAATTATTTGCACAATTGGATCAAGATAATATTCAGCCGATTCTTCAATAGTTGAGGCGATTTCTTTTTTGGAGATATGTTTTTTCGTATCTAAATATTTGTTTTGTATCCGTTTAATGTTTTGCAAGAGTCTTTTTTTTCGTTTCTTCACAACTGTTCGGTCATACTCAAGAAGTATGTGAAGATAGCTTGTTTCCTCTTCATTGAAACCAAGATACTCGCAAGCAAGGAAAAGCTGATCAGAGTTCATATGAGCATTTCCATGAATGATCTTGGAGAGATAAGGTTTTTGAATATGCATATAAATGCTCATGTTTTGGAAATTAATGCGAGAGTCTATTCTTTTCCTATTCTTTATTGTTTCTTTAAAAATTTTTCTGTAATCCAACTTACTGAAAATACTCATATTATCCTGATCGGTTTCCACGGAGGAAACATTAGTGGAATTGTTAATTTCTTTTTAATTTACTTTTTTTAGCTAAATGATATATTGCGTCCAAGAAACGGAGATAAACTCCGTTGAAAATAAAATTAGTCGGAAAACTTCCGGCCACACATACTGGAGGATTTTATGAACTCATCAAATACCGGAAAACTTTTTTTTATTGGCCTTTTATTGCTTGCAAGCTCATCTGTATTTTCTGCAAAAACAATGTATGAGTGTGATTTTTTTGGGAAAGTTTTGAAAGATGAAAGGATAAGTCAATGTTCTGATTTAGGAGTATTGATCTCATTTGAAAGGAACTCTTGCGGAAAATTTGAAGTGCTATATGACTTTGGCGGATTCGAATCCACTTGCAAGAAAAATTTTGGAGAACGCCCATTAATGGTAGTTAGAGGAATGCATGAAGAAGAAGGGGCCTTGGAGTTATCGGCCTTAGGAGCAAAAACCAGAGTTGATATTCCAACACTTCCAACCCATTTTATATTAAGAACTGAAATTGAAAGAGGAAGCCTTGAGCTTAGATGCAAGAGAGTTGTTTATTAAGAGGACTGAAATAAATATAAAATGGTTTTGTTATATAACAGGGCCAAAAGGAGACACATGAAAAAATTATTAATAGGATTAACATTTATAGCGTCGATATCATCTTTTGCGGTTACTACATATAATTGCGAGTTGACTCCAGACGATTATTTTACTCCTCGGAGCGATTCTCTTGATTCAGACGAATACGAGGGACAGAAGTTAACAATCAAGAAATATGCTAATAACAGGGTTAAGATTATTATTGACGGAGATGATATAAAATGTGGAAAAAAAGGATTTAGGCCGGTTAAAGATGATATTACATCGGTCATGGATTTTGTTAACCTTGATATAGACAGGATAATGCCTCTTACTTATGCCATATGTGGCGAAGATAATGATTCAGTGTATGTGTTTATAGGTGACAATAAATATTACGTAGCAGCAACAGGTGGTGGACATAATCATAGTGCAGGTTTTTTATCCAGTATGAAGTGCAAGGTTAAAACCAAGTAAGAAAGCTGTCTAAATGGATGCAGACCAAATCACGAAATTAAATTCCCGAAAGGCCGGCAATTAATTAATGACCGGCCTTTTTTTAGGCTTCAAAAACTCAAATCAGATTGGCTTGAACATCTGTAGCACTAAGTTTAGACTCTTTTTTCTTTAATATTCTCTTTTTATAAACTTATTTTGCTTCAGAGTCCCAACCCTCTTGTAGCCTATACTTTGATACACGCTGTTCGAGTTATTATTGGATAAATCCGTAAATAGACAGCAAAAAGGATTCCCATCACAAAGAAACTGTTTTGATAATTCTGCCACAGCAGCAGAACCATAACCATTTTTTCGATGTTCTAAAACGGTATAAACAGGTGCTATTTTAGCAAATTTATCTGCAAATCCTCCTCCTCCAACAAGAGCTACTGGTATATCTTCAACAATCCAAAGATAATAATATTTATTACCAATCCCACGTTTAACACTTTCTTTAACGTCATTTACATCAGATGGATCATTGGGAAGGACTTCTTCTATAAATTTCATATAGAGTTGGCTTACAATTTCCAAATCTTCTTTCATTGCCAATTTCAAATTCCCCTTAACACCTACCGGAAAAATTACTTTCTCAAGGAGATATACGCCTTCATTCATAATCAATTTTATATCTGAATTAGTAAGGCTGCCCCACTTGCTTGAGAAATAATCTGTCTCTTCGACAGGTCCAAGTACGCCATCTAAATGCACTTTTTTTGACTTCAAATCATCAATTAAAAAATCAATGGATTCTTTCGAACTGTTGGAAATAACCAAAGGCCTTCCAGGGGGAGTCATTACTGAAACAAGATCAATTTTCTCCTTTTTATTAACGGCCATCATCAAAGGAGCAGCTTTTAAGTATTTTCCAGCAGTAATTCCTTCCGTAATACTAAACAGTAAGGCATTTCTAGCTAAAGTAGGATAATCTCCTTCTAAAATTGGAGTAATTTTTTGTTTGAATTTGTTTCCATCATTAAAATAGGTAATGTTCATCATTTCCACCTCTACTAAACTTACTTCTTGAAAAGAGATATTCAAGAATGTTGTTAATGAGAAGTCAAGCGACTCTGTTGATCACGCGATTTATCCATCATTTCTCCGGCAATATAAAGAGCCACATGGATTAAATTCCCGACTTCTTTGGAGTAAATAAGATGAAACGACCAGATTCACACGCACTGGAGCGTGTATCAAAGCATATAAGGCATGAATGCCGTGCGTAACTCATGTGAAATTCTGTGGCTTTACGTTTTATTCTTAGTCAGGTGGCATTTCTTGTATTAATAATACATATATACCATGAAAACTTATTTTGAATATAAACCTACTGTTGAATTGAGAAGCCTAATCGACTGTTATTGGTATTTTTGTCCCACTTGTGAAGTGGCCAGCAATCCGCATAAAGTAATTCCTGATAACAGAGTCGATATATTATTTGTTGAAAATGATCATAAAAAAGAGGTGCTTTTTTCGGGTCCAATGTCCAAACCTCTTATGGCAACAGATAGAAAAATCTTTGGGATAAGACTTAAACCAGAGTTTACATTTGGTCTGTTTGAAACCCCATTAAGTGATTTTAAAGACACTTGTACAAACCTTGAATTATTTTTTCATGACGAAGAAATTCTCTCACAGATTTACCAGGAAAACGACTCTTTGAAATTCAAAATCAAGGCACTTGATCAGTATTTTCTTAATCGATTACCAAAAATTAAAAAGGATAGTGATGCCAGAATCATCAAAGCGACAAGTATGTTGGAGTTGGGGTACTCACTTAATCAATTCAAAGAGCTAACTTCAATATCCGAGCAGCATATAAGAAGGTTGTTTAAAAAGCATGTTGGTATATCTCCAAAGAAATATGAAAAAATAAGTCGATTTCAAAGGGCCAAAAAATATCTAAAGAGCAAGATGGAAACTAACTGGGCCGATATTGCCGTACACAACAATTATTATGACCAATCTCATTTTATCGCTGACTGTAAAGAATTAACCAATTCAACCCCTGTCGAATATTTCATCTAAGATGTTCGTTTTTTCCAATACACACCCTTTATAAGTCAATATTTTATTAAAAGTAGATAGTCTGATTTTACAAAAGGAGACGTAAACCATGAAAAAAATTCTGTTATTTCTACTTATATGCTGCAACTTAAATTCAGCTTTTGGAGGCCATATGAAATACAACAACACAAGGTTACTGGTTACTAAATTTGATGAAACGTTTTTATTCTATCGTGACAAACTTAATTTTAAAGTAACTTGGGGTAGCCTTGGAGAAACTTATGCGCACTTTCAATTACCTGGCGGTGGAGACATTGGTATTTTTGATAGAGCTTCAATGGCCAAAGTCGTTGGAACATCGGAGTTACCCATTGAGTCCACAGGGCAGGATAAGTCTTCTTTGATTTTTGAAGTCAGCGATGTTGACCAGGCTTACAAGCAGCTTCTTTCTAAAGGGGTTGTATTTATAAATAAACCAACAACTCGAAATGATTGGGGGATAAGAGTTGTTCACTTAAGAGATCCTAACGGCAATCTTATTGAATTGATGAATAATCTTAAAAATTAACTATAGTGATTTAATTCGACATGAAAACTTAAGTAGACGAAATAATACAAATCAGATATACCCATGCCGGTTCACTTTTCAAGTGAACGGCGGGCATACCACATTGGCAGTTTTAATTTTCCATATAGGAAAATTAAAACGCGAATAGTATAGAAGAAACCGTCAGAAATCGGGAGAAAAACATGAAATTTTTATCTTGCATACTAATTCTTATATTTTCGATTAATTTTACGTTCGCAACAGAACAATTAAGTAAATCTCATTATCCTGTCGCAACAACACTGGAAAATTCCCAAGAAATAGACCCTTCTAAAATGAATTTTGTTGATGTTGATGATTTTAATAAAAAAACAATGCCCCAAATAATGAATCTTGAATTTTACAGTTACTCTGACAATCACTGGCATCCAGTATTATGGGACCAGATTAATGATTATTGCTATGCACGTAGAACCGCCATTGATTCTTTTTTGTGGTTTGGTGCTCCATTAAAGGCGGATTGGACTGGAAGAAGTTCATATGAATGTAAAATGGAGGGAACATATATCCTGCCAGGATTTAGAAATAGCAACTATAAACTTTACTCATGGGTGGAAACAGCAAGAATTAACGTTATTGGAAAACTTAAAACAAAAAGTGGAATGAGATGGAATAACCATGAAGCGGTTGTTGTTAATACCAACGACGGAATAAAAATCATCGATCCATCTTTTTCAAATAAATTACTCGATTTTCAACAATGGTTTGAACATTTTGCTCCCGAAGAATCAAATAGAAGATGCATTCCCACAGATAGAGAAGGACTTGCTGCCATAAATATGGAATTGGTTATGACACAACAATTCAACATGCCTTGGAATACAGATATACCATATTGTGGATATTTATTTGACCAACGACTTAACGTTGGAGATACATTATCAATGACCGCATACTTTACCGGAACCAAAGAAGAAAAATTTTTAAGCGCAAAATTCTACAAATATTTTGAAGAAGATCTATTAAAGGATTATTGATTTCGTATGTAATCAGACTCAATCTTAACTGCGTAACGATAGGGTACTCTTTTCATGAAAACAAGAAAATATGGAACCTCACCCTACCAAGTTGCAGTTATTCATGGGGGCCCAGGTGCCCCTGGTTACATGGCACCTGTCGCACGTGAGTTATCCAATAAATTAGGAGTATTGGAACCAATCCAAACATGCGATACCATTCAAGGACAAATTGATGAACTTCATAAGCAATTAGTCGACGACGTAAATAGTCCCATAACATTGGTTGGCTCATCTTGGGGAGCCGTGTTAGCACTTCTTTTCACTGTTCAACACCAACGACTTGTTAAAAAACTTATATTAATTGGAAGTGCGGTTTTTGATTCTGAGAATTCTGTTAAAAGTATGCAAACAAGGTTAGACCGACTCGACAAAACAAAACATGCTCGTTTTGAATATATTAGAACTGAAATAATTAAAGCTCCAATTAATGAGCAAAACAGTCTCTTGGAGGAGCAAGCAAATCTCCTATTTCAGACAGATGTTCTCAATCCTTTAACAAAAGATTTAGAACTTTTAGAGTGTAATTATCAAATTCATAAAAAGGTGTGGTCTGATTTTGAAAAAATTCGAGATCAAGCAGGAATTCTTGAGAAAAAATTGTCTAAAATTAAGATTCCTGTAGTGGTTTTGCACGGTGATTACGATCCTCATCCTATTGATGGTATAAAACCATTTCTCGAATCCGCTCTTGACCAAGTAACATTTTATATTCTATCTCAATGTGGTCACTATCCTTGGATTGAAAAATGTGCAAAAAAAACATTTTTTGATATCTTACGAAAAGAGATTTTCTAGGACGGGTACATGATATTTTTTTCGTAAGAAAATGCAGGCCCGATTTTTAATTAGGTGGTACGTTACATTTTTTCAGGTTCCTAATGAATAATAATACTGTCAAATGCCAGTTCCGTATTTTTAGTCACTTCATTAACTCTTATGACTTTCATTTTCAGAAGAATGAAAGTTTTAGAAAGACTCAACATTTTTCGAAGTTTTTTATCAAAAGACTTGCATGACTTTTCTTTTTCGTAACTACTGTCTCCACGAAAAGTCATAGATTGAATTGTATCACTATCACCGAGAAATCTTACATCAATAGTACCTTCATAGTTACATATTACTCGGACTACCGCTTTGTTTATAATACCCTTTTGAAAATAAGTTGAATTATAAATCGGACAGCCACCCTCATAAAAGTCTTCTAATTTATTTAAGTTTTTATCTATTCGAACTTCTTTATAAACGTTTTCAAGTAAATCATCACCATATGTCTTTGATGCAAATACTAATGAAATTGAACTTAAAGTAATAAATAAAATAATCACCTTTTTCATATAATCCTCGTAAAATCAGGTTGTATTAAGGAATTTTAACTATATAAAAAGTTCAATTTGAAGAAAACGGGAGCAGTCGCAACTTTCTGCATCTGTAGCAGCAGGATGGATACGTGATACTTTTTTTCGTAAGAAAATGCAGGCCCGATTTTTAATTAGGTGGCACGTTACATTTTTTCACACACACACACTCCGGAGCGTGTAAAAACCAGCGGACCAAATGTTAGATTTTTTTTCATTTTTTTTTCGACTCACTGTTTTCTTTTTAAGCACCCTAATAAAGAAAAATAAACAAAACGTCCAACCTTCAACTTGCAACATTAGCAACGCTTGTTAAAGTATTTTAACAATCAGTCAGGATGGCCCACGAGCGCATATACAAAGGGTGAAGCCCGTTTCTTACATTTTCAAAATTGTCTTATTTTTGGTAAGAATACATATACTCTTTAAAGGAGAATCACCAAATGAAATCGTCCCCTCTTACAAACATCAGCGACACCAACCTGCTTTCAAATATAAAAGCACTGGTCAATAAAGAGCGGGAACTGACGGCACAAATAATTGATCACTTGGCGGAGATCGAACATCGCAAACTTTATTCAGAATTGAAATACCGTTCCCTTTTTGAATACTGTGTAAAAGAACTTTCCCTCAGCGAGGATCAGGCAGGCCGAAGAATTACTGCCATGCGGATTTCCTTGCGTGTTCCGGCCATCAAAAACAAGATTGACAAGGGAGAGCTGAGTATTAGCAATGCCAACCTGCTGAGTAGTTTTTTCAACCAGGCAAAAACCAGTCCTCTGGAGAAAAAAGACGTTGTCCACAGGGTGGCCGGCACCAGCAAAAGGGAATGTGAAAATATTTTAAACAGCATCAAGAAAGAAAAGGGACTGGCAAACTCACTTAAAGCACCTCATATAAGAAATGAAACATCGGATACCGTTCGTCTTTCACTTTCGCTCCCCAAAGAAACCATGGCAAAAATAAAAAAACTTAAAGGGATTTATGCCCACAAAAAAGATATGGGCGTGGAAAAAATAATTGACCTGATGGCCGACGCTCTTTTGGAGCAAGAGGAAGCAAAACAGATTCCAAAACAAAAACAGAAATCCATAAAGACTCCCATGAGCAATGGACGATATATTCCCAAAAGTGTTCGGGCCCATGTTTTCAAACGTGCCGGAAACAAATGCGAACTATGTGGCTCCATCCATGCTCTTCAGATCGATCTGGAGTGCGGTCGCCAAACTGGAG
>JAGLPP010000191.1 GCA_023137315.1 Bacteriovoracaceae bacterium | reverse complement strand
CAGTCGGCAATCTACTTGATTTTTCAGGATGTTACTGATAACCGACCACAATCAAAAGCTTTTTCCTTTTTATTATTGATATCATGTGTCCCAGAGGATACACCTACCACGAATATTTATTAAAAAAAGAGGATAAGATATTGAAAATATATAAAATAATTGTTTTATCAACTTTACTTATAGCCTCAGTCCTGGAAGCAAAGACCATTTCCTCAATAAAAAGAAGTTCACACGGCCAACATTCCAAAAGATGGAAAATTTCAACTGATTACCGTTACGAGGGAATGCAATACAATAAGTCCACTGCTAATTCACAAGGCAACATGAATACTACAGAACAGAAGTTAAAAATAGGGACTTCATTCTCGCCATCAAAAGAGCATCAGTGGAGTTTTCATTCGTCAGCAAATCTCTCTCAGTTTAATAAAGAGATTGAACTGGAAAAATCCAATACCAAAATTCCCACAGAGTTTTTGGGAATTCATTTCAAAGCGGGCCATCGCCATACATCAACCTCTGGAAAATCACTTTCAACAGGAGTGAGCGTTTCATCAGTCACAGAAAAACCATTCCAAAACAACGACGATATTATTTATGGAATTTCGACCAAATACAAGGTTCCCAGGGGAAAAAATGCATGGATATTTGGAATCAATTATTCATATAGTAAAAATAGCTCCAACATACCTTTTCCAATTGCAAGTTATTCCTATAATCCCAACTCCAAATTTCAAGCACTGATAGGTATTCCCATGACAATAACCTACAGTCCTACTGACAAACTAAAGTTATCCGCAATGTATGCTCCAGCAAGAACAGTAATGACTAAAGCGTCATACTCCATATATGACAAAACGCAATTATACGCAGGATTTGTCTGGAAAAATCCCAGGTCATACAAAATTGCTGATAGAGAAGATAAGGAAAGCTCAATTTTCCTGGATGAAAAACGTTATTTTATTGGAGGCAAAACCCCACTGTCTGATAACATCAACCTCGACCTGGGGACATCTTATCTTTTTGACCGAACTGTCTTTGAAGGTAAAAAATATTCAAAACGAAGCAGTGACGACTTGAATTTGAAAAACGAGATCAGGCTGCTGGCCAGCTTATCAATATCGTTTTAAATATTGAAGTAATGGAGCTAGCATGCAAAGAATAATCATCCTTTTCGTAATTTTAATTCTGTCTGGATTAATACATGGTAATACTCTCGCAAAAGACAAGATAATATTTGGAACCTTTTTCATTCCCTATCGTGTAATAAATGAAGATCAAGGTAATTTTATCGACCTGACAAAAATAATTGCCAGAAAAACCGGTCTAAACATTAAAATTATAATGAAACCTGCAAAAAGAACAAGACGGAATTTTAAAAATAAAAAGATTGATGTAATTTTCCCTGGACTGGACGTGTTCTTCACATCAGAAAGTGAACTTATTGGATCATATGTATTTGACACCAAGAATGATTATGTTTTTACAAGAAGAGGTGAACCTCTTTTGAAAACCATAAAGGATTTGGAAGGTAAAAAAATTGGTATTACGTCAGGATATCCCTATCAGAAAAAATTGATAAATAATCCTTTGATAAATTTTAAGAAAGCTGAAACAGATATACATAATGTGCGCAAACTATTCAAAAAAAGAATTGATGCATTTATTTGTGAGGAAAATTCAGGATTAACAGCTTTTATAGATACAGGCATGATCAACAAGGTACAATATGATCCGGATAATCCATTATCAAAGCTGGATGTCTTTTATGCTTTTCAGAATGATGAAAAAGGTAAAAAACTTGCTAAAATTGTTTCAAAAGCTCTTAAGGAAATGGACGATGATGGAAGCTTGAAAAAATTAATGTATCCCAAAATAAGAATGCTTTACAAGTCGATTAGTCAGGATACAAAAAAATAAGATCATAACCAAGCTTTAACATAACTGTAACATATTATTCAACCTAATCAATAATCCGTCTTGTAATCCTGCTCGTAATTTTTAAGACTTTGAATAAGACTGTTGACTTCCTTGGAATGCCTCATCTGCTTTTTGTATTCATCAACCAGGGAACTTTCAAATGCACCATTGTTAACCTTAATCTTGACAGATGCCGGAGTTCTTGACCTTTTTTTAGAGGGTACCAGAGGTGCGATCGGTAACTTTTTCATGACACCTGCAGGTTTCCTCTTCTTGCTTCCGAAGATTCTAACCTTGACCCCTGAATGCTTTTTGTAAGCAGGTGCAAACCTCTTCTTTTTCGAGGAAGCGGCCCACGTTGAAATCCTTTCCTTGTAAAAATCAGACAGGATTTTATCCTTTATTTTTCTTTTCTTCTCGGTATCATCTCTCAAATAAATAATTTTTCCGCTCTTCCAGGAATCTTCATCCGCGACCTTCCTCGCAGTTGACAGTGTAAGCGATGCCGGAGTTCTCTTTTTGATCTTCCTTTCATGTGTTGTCAACAACAATGGATTCTTCTTCTCCACGGGATTGATCCCCAAGAAAAGACTTCTCATTTTATCGTATGAAACCCTGCCAAGTTCTGTTGCTTTTCTGGGTGCCCCTGACTCAAAATCATTTGATATAAAGGAGAATTCCCCTCTGGATACAATCTCCCTGTAGTCCCTTTGTAACAAGTGGGCAAACTCAAATCTTCCGGCCATTGAATAAATCTGCGTCTTGCCATGATACTTGTCATAGGAAACCACAGCTTCACCATCACTGTACGTAATAATTGAGTTGGCCGTCTGAACGAAAAACCTGTCCACAGACGGAGTAAAAGTTTGAATCCATAAATATCCGGCCACTATCTCAACCACATTCCCAATAAGCTTGACGTGTCCGGAACCGGCCATGTGAAACTTGTGATCATAATAATCCGAAAATGTCACAGTGGCCCCTTCCTCGGTCACTATCTCGGAAAAATCAGTCACATGATCTCCGGGACGCAGATAGCGGGTATCCTCTCCGGAAATACCGAAAACATTCCCCACAACCTTGTTGATAAGCGCAACAGGCTTGGCAAAAACCTGCCATGAAACCAACATGATAGCGATGATGGTTAAAATTCTAATTTTTGAATTTCTGTACAATTTCTTCATAACGAAAACTCAAAATTTTCCATTCTGGTGTGTTTCTATATTTTTTTCTAAATTCTTCTACTGTATCGAAAAACAAATCCTTGCGTCCAATCTTCAAATGAATCAATCCAACCCAAAGTTTTGCACCACGGTAGTACTTGGAAGTTGGATGATCGACAATCAACTTTTTCATACTGTCCAGGGCCCAATCGTAGTGGCGACCTGATTCAAAAGAAGCAATCCCCGACTGAAACAAAAAACGGTCATCAATTTTTCCATGCCTGGGATAACGAACAAGAAATGTTTTAAAAAATTGCGCCGACTTCTCATAATTTTTTTTGTCAAACTCGGTTTCGGCCATGGTCATAAGCTGCGAAGGAGACCATTTGTAGATACCAAAATCCACAACATCATGCCCAGGAGAAACGGATGGAATACTTGCTGTTTTCCTTCCTCCCTTTTTGTCGAGTTGAATTTGAAGGAACTGGTTTTTTGACTTCAGTTTTTCAATGTCATACTTCAGCTTATTGATTTCAGCCTGCAAAAACCTGTTTTGCTTTATCATGTTGAGGGCAACCTTTTCGTACTTGTTAATTGCCGCCGCCTTCTTCTCCACCTCGTTAATCATATTGCATGAAGACACAAAAATCAGAACCAGAAATACAGAAAATGTAGCGATAATTTTTTTCTTCATGGATGCTTTCCCCGTAAAGGCCCATACTTTCATCTAACACATCGGCAATATTTCCAAAGAACTTAACAATTTTTGTAGGAACAAATCGAAAAATTCGTAACTACCTTAAAATAAAAGACCTTACCTAATATATTCGCCAAGCTACGTTTGAGATTATCTTGACTTTAAATCCAATAAAATTCATAGTTTTTCTAACAAATTCCTAATAAAGGTATATCATGAATAAAAACTATTTACTGGGACTCGATATCGGTGGTACCAAAATTGAGTGTGCCCTGATTCGCCTAAACGATAAGGATGGTGATTTCCATATAACCACAAAAAAACACGGAAAATTGTCGGCCGTTTTCCTCACCAGACAGAGAATTTCCACCATGAGACACGCAGGCTACGATGAAGTCCTGGCCAATATCGGAAAGCTCTGCCTTGAAGTACTCGAGAAAAATGATATGGGCCTTGAAGACATAGCAGGTATCGGCATGGGACTCCCCGGCACCATACATCCTGAAAAAAAAATCATGCTCAACGGGAATTCTGGAATCTTCATTGGAAAGGAAATTACCAAGGATCTTTGCAATTTTTTTGGAAAAAAAATAACAATCAAGTGCGAAAACGATGCCACCCTCTTCGCATTGGCAGAGGTACTCTGCGGAGCAGGCCAAAAATATCTGGAGGAAACAGGAAAGAAGACACATGATCAAACTGCAATCGGACTCATTTTAGGTACTGGTGTTGGAGGCGGCATCATCTTAAGGGAAAACATGCTATGTGGTAAAAATGGCGGTGGAGGCGAAGTCGGTCACAGCGTTCTGCATACAGGAGGACACCCATGTTATTGCGGAAACAATGGCTGTGTCGAACAATACCTCTCCGGCCCATCGATTGAGGCACTGTATGCCTCCCGCATCTATTCACAAATCAAAAAAAATCCTGATGCGAGGGAAATATTTGAAATGGCAAAAAATCACGAACCACTGGCCATGGCCGTGATAAAACAATACAGAAAAAACCTGGTGAAATTTTTAACCAATCTTACAAACATCTTCGATCCGGATTACTTTGTCTTCGGAGGAGGTGTCAGCACACAGGACGAAATCTACAAAGGACTCGAAGAAAAGCTTGCCGAAAGTTCCTTTGTTCCGGGAGCCTCACCGATGGTCTATAAGCATGTATTGGGCGACTCCAGCGGAGTTGTCGGGGCCGCAATTTTACTACTTCTCGATCAGGAATAAAGTATGAAAAGTCTCCTTTATTTTCTAATTTTTTGTATGACAACCTCGACAGTCAACGCAAAATCGAAGGTTTTAACCTTCTGGACATCGGATGAAAACGTCAAGGATGCCATTAGTAAAATCGTCCCCTCCTTTGAAAAGGAATACGGAATCAAGGTCCACATTGACATTCTCAACAAGGATCTCACCAAACAGTTTAAAACGGCCGCAATCACAGGCAAGGGGCCGGATATCCTCGTCTGGGCGCATGACGTTGTTGGAGAACTTGCAAGCTCAGGCCTCATTGAACCAATCAACATTCCAAACGACCTCAAGAAAAAACTTCTTCCCGTTTCCATACAGGCCTTCAACTACAATGGAAAACTCTATGGTTATCCATACGATCTTGAGGCAATTGCCCTTATTTATAATAAAAAATTAATTAAAAAAATTCCGGACACCATGGAAGAACTCATATCCTGGGCACACAAATTCACCGATTCCAAAAAGGGGAAATTCGGATTCCTCTACGATATCGGAAATTTTTTCTTTTCCTTCCCCTTCTTCTCTGCAGGAGGAGGCCATATTTTTAAAAATGAAAATGGAAGAGTCAACGTCAATAACATAGGAATCGCAAACGCGGGTGCAATCAATGGTATCTCATTCATCAGAGAACTCGTCGTAAAAGGCATTATCCCATCCTCCACCGACTACTCAATCGCCATGAACAAAATGAAATCAGGAAAGCTGGCAGTAACCATGAACGGCCCGTGGTCCATCATGGAAATTAAAAAAAGCGGTATCGATTACGGGATATCCCCCATTCCATCACTCAGGGGAAAAAAACCAAAACCATTTGTAGGGTCACACGGATTTATTATCCGTCGCTCAAGCAAGAACAAATCAATCGCCAAGGAATTCATTGAAAATTATCTTATGAGCAAGGAGGGGATCCTTGCCCTCTATCATGCCAATCCACGTTGTCCAAGCAGGATTGATGCTTTAAAAGACCTTGAAAAAAAAGACCCTGACCTTGGAAAATTCATGCTTTCAGCATCAAATGGAACACCGATGCCGAACGTACCCGAAATGTCCGCAGTATGGTCCGTCATGGACAATGCCCTGAAGCTTTCAAACTCCGGACAAGTCAAACC
>JAGLPP010000190.1 GCA_023137315.1 Bacteriovoracaceae bacterium | reverse complement strand
CGGAATGATTATTTCCGGACGAAATAAAAAACTTGATCTGGTTGAGGTGATTGAAATCAAGGATCATCCTCATTTTGTGGGCTGCCAATATCATCCCGAATTCAAGTCAAAACCATTCTCTCCACACCCGTTGTTTTTTTATTTTTTGAAAAAATCGGATGAATATTCCCAGAAACGTGAAGGTTAGGTGTTATGGAACAGAAAATGGAATTGTTTTTAGGGCCGTGTATTATTGAAAACGAAAAAATGGCACTTGAAATTGCCAATAGGCTTAAAGAGGATTTTAAGGATATTGAAGATGATGTGAGTGTTTATTTTAAGGCGAGTTTCGATAAGGCCAATCGTACTTCAATCAGCTCCTACAGAGGGCCGGGACTTGAAATGGGGATGAAAATTCTTGCAAAAGTGAAAGAGCAAACGAATCTGCCACTTTTGGTGGACTTTCATTTACCCGAACAGGCAGAGGCGTTGGGTCAGGTTGTTGATGTTTTGCAAATCCCGGCATTTTTATGCCGCCAGACGGATATGATTGTAGCGGCGGCTAAAGTTTGCGGGAATATGAATAAAAAACTCAATATAAAAAAAGGACAGTTTTTAAGTCCTGAAGAAACAAAAAATATTGTTGAGAAAGCAAAGAGTTTCATGGACCAAGACGGGATTTATCTTACGGAAAGAGGAACGACCTTTGGTTACAATAATCTCATTGTTGACATGGCATCCTTTCAGACCATGAAATCCTTTGGGGCCAGAACCATTTATGATGCCACACACGCCATTCAGCGACCGGGGGGACATGGTACATCAACCGCCGGAAAGCGTGAACAGCTTCTGGTTCTTGCGAAGGCCGCAGTTGCAGCAGGAGCGGACGGTGTTTTTTTGGAGGTTCATCCAAATCCACCTCTTGCTAAAAGCGATCGTGCGACATGTCTGGCCCTTTCAAAAGTAAGAAGTTTTATTGATATACTGCTTCCAATTTGGAAGTTAAACAAAACACTATTACCAGGAATAATTGATGAGTGAATTTCGTGATTTTCGGGAAATATCAAGGAAATTTCAGGACAAACTTAAAAAGATCAAGGTTTTTCTTGCAGATGTAGACGGTATCCTGACTGATGGAAGGATATTCTGGGCAGGCCCGGAAGTTGGTTTTAATCGTGCCTTTCATGCTCTTGACGGTTATGGCATGAAGATGCTTCAACGGGCCGGATTGAAAGTTGGTATTATTAGTGGTGGTGACAGCAAGAGTGTGAAAGTCAGAAGTGATTATTTAAAACTCGACTATGTCTTTATTGGAAACGAGGATAAACGTGAAGCACTCCTGACCGTGATGAAAGACGGTTTCAAACCGGAAGAGGTTTGTTTTATGGGGGATGAATTTTTTGATCTTCCGGTTTTAAAGAAGGCCGGATTTTCCGCAACTGTTCCCAAAGCAAGTCCGGAGATCAGGGAGGCGGTTGATTATGTCACGCAGAGGGAAGGTGGTGATGCCTGCGTTCGTGAAGTGATAGATATTTTGCGGTTTGCCCAAGGTATTGTTCCTGATATTTTGGAATTTGAAGAATGACCGGGAAAAAAAAATTGCTGGATTCAACATTAGAGCGTCTTAAAAATGTGCTTGATGAACATTATGATGGTGATTTTGAATATACGTTCAAATTCATTGTTCCTTTTGGGAAACTCGAGGAATTAAAAACCATTCTTAACGAACATAATTTAATAGAAAGATCGTCCAGGAATGGAAAATATATAAGTGTAACCATGATCAGGAAGGTTGCAGACGGGCCTGAGGTTGTGGAACTTTATG